>NZ_VDMB01000005.1 GCF_006175995.1 Desulfobotulus mexicanus | reverse complement strand
AAGACGCATAATGGTCTGGAACTTCTCTCTGGTCTCTCCCTTCTGCTCTGCAAGAAACAAAGCCGATTCATGATCCCGCTTCCACCTGATGTGGGAATTATAGGCTTCACGCATATGTTCGTCCTGAGTAAAGCTCATGTACTTTTCTCTGGCGTTGGCTATCTGAGGATTGTTTTTCAAGATGTTTTCCATAATACCATCCTCCTTATTCAGGCCTTCATTTTTGAGATAATAAAGCCAGTTGTCCAGACTCTTATCCAGATTGTAAGCAGTAATCTTGGGAAGTTCAAGGAAATGCAGGGAAAGGTGATCCGTCAGGAGCAGTTCCGGCGTATCCTTTTCTCTAAGCATGAAGCAGAGGTGGTATCGATCCACATTCTTAAACATCTTAAAATCAAGGATATTGATGCAGACCACAGGACGCAGGGTAGAATAATTGTCACCTGTAACCAGCTGATCTCCGTAGAGGTCAGTCCAGTAATACAAAGCCCGTTCCCCGAAAAAGCCCTTATCCGAGTTCTGCATTTCCATATCAATCCACCTGCCGTCAGAAGATTTTGCCTTGATATCCAGTATGGTTTCTTTGGCATTGAGGATGGTCTGGATGTTGAAAGGGTTTTTAATCACAAGGTCTGTGATCAGAGGGAATCCTGAGTTTTTCATAACGGCATTGATAAAATCAATGAGAATGGGCTTATGCTCTTCCTTGCCGAAGAGAAACTTGAAGAAAATATCCGATGTGGGCTTTACATAAAAATCCGTGAGCATCTGGTTCAAGGGGGCCTCCCGCTGGTTGCTGGTTCATATGACAGGGAGAACCATAACCTGAAAAAGGGGCAGTGGGAAGGGGGGAGTAGGAAGGGGGGCAGCCAGCACAGGGCAGGCACAAAGAACCTGCCCTGTGCACGGCATTATACCCCCTACCCCACCTGCAGGGCCTTCAGCACGGGAAGCTGCTTTTGGGCAAACTCCTCAGCCTGCCGGGTAATCTCTGCGATGTTTTCTTCCATGGTGTCCAGGGCCTTGCCTTCCTTCACGATGCGCTGGCCCTGCGCCGCCAGTATATCCCAGACAAAGGCGGCCTGTTCCGCAGGCTGTTTTTTACCCTTGGCCGCTGCAAGCAAATAGAGCTGCTGGAACCGCCCCACCTGTATGCCGCTGCCCGTAACGGGGCTTGCAAGGTAGCTGATGTCTCCGCTGCTGCGGGCTTTGTCCATAATAAAGGCGTTCAGCTTATCCGTGCGCTTTTTCATCTTCTGGATGACACCATCCTCCTGAACGGCTGCAAAATGACCCGCACCGGCAAGCACCATCACAGACTGCAAGACCTGCACAAAGCTGATCTTCTTTTCATCCATGGCCTTTACTATCTGGCCTATGGTTTTGGGCTTATGGTCTGCCATGAAATCCAGAATGGGAAGATAAACACCCTCGTTCATGGTGGCTTCGCCCAAAGTGCCGTTTACCTTCAAAGATATATCCGGTCTGTGGGATACCAGCACCACCCGCTGCTCCCGGATGCTTTCGGCCTGCTCTAAGGGCTGGAGCTTACGGATGCCCTTGACCCAGTAATCCCTTCGGAACTGCTGGTTCACCATGAAGTCCCGGACTGTCTCACGGAACAGAGGATGGGGAATGTCCTTTAACAGGGCCTGCTGCTCTTCGGTGAGGTTCAAGGCATCAATGTGATCCATGTAATGTGCGGAACAGGCATAGGAGAGCTTGGCAGGTTCCAGCCATTCACCCATGGTGGATACATGCATGGGGTGCCAGTCTTTGTTGAAATACTCATGGGCAAGGTAATGGCGGTTCTGCTCCTTCACCTTGGTAAGCCTGTCGGCTATCTGGGTGTTGGCACGGGCGTAAAGGGGCTGGGTAGCCATGAGCTTTTCTGCAAAAATGAGGGATGCGTCTATGCGGCTTAGGATACCGCTGCCCTCGGCACCCATGACTTCGGAATGCTCTGTCATCAGATGACGCATGGGAGCAAAGGCAGCCCAGCCGGGTAAAGTGTTGTAGCTGATGTAGAGCACACCGCCCACATTGAGTTTCCTGCGGATGAAATCCACAATCACAGCCCGGTTGTCATCGGATATCCAGCTCCAGATGCCGTGCAGCCCGATATAATCAAAGCCGGGAAGGTCGTCTTTGGCACAGAACTCATCAAAGGCTGCATCGGAAAGATGGAGATCCGCACCGGATATATCGGCAAGGCCTCTGGCAAAGGCTGCCTGTGACGGGTTGAAATCCGTACCATGCCAGATACCGGGGGATGCGGCTGCGTGGATGTTCACACTTAAACCCTGACCAAAACCCAGCTCACAGGCGGTTTTTACTTCGGGATAGACAAGGCCTGCGTTCAGAAAAGCAAGGCGCAGCAGCAGGGGGTTCAGCTCTTTGTAGTATCCGTAGGTATAGCCGATATCCGATACATAACCCGATGACCAGTCTGACATGGTGATCCTTTCTATGATTGAAGATGGTTATTGCCCTCACCCATGGATGACTGCAAACCAGCGGCAAAGGCTGCCCGTGCCGTAAGGGTTATGGCCAGCCTGTTTTTCAGATGGGCAATCTGCTGATCCGTACTGTGGATGCTGATGACCAGCTGCCGGGCTTCATGGCTCAGTCCGGAGACCTCGTAAACACTGCCGTCCAGATCAAGTTTGGCTGGAAGAACAACAGGCGCATCCGGAGGCGGAAGAAGGGCAAGGTTAAAAACAGCGGGTGCAGCCTTTAGTTCTGCATGGGGAAGTTCCGGCCCGGATACAGAAGAATGATTCATGGAGGGGGAGCTGACAAAAGCCCCTTGTTGTTCCGAAGCAGTGTTTACAGGTGTATTGTTAAACAGAATAAGTCCTGAAGAAGATACGGTGGAAGGAGCGGGGCTGAAAGAAGAAGATGCGGCAAGCTCAGAAATGATGTTTGCAGCACGGGTTTCATAATCTTCCGGCAGCGCCTCTGTTTTACGAATGCCGGGAAAATACCTTAAAAGCATACCATGAAACAAACCGCCCACATACCATGAAACACCCAGAACAGGCAGTACAAGCAACACTGTGGTCAGAAAAAAACCCGCAAGATTTCCCGGTGTAAAATGCAGATGGGAAAGCTGGGTTTTCCAGAAAAGAAGGACCGCAATAAAAAAAACAAGGGCCATGGGCAAAGGAGAATCCAGCAGAGACTTACGGGGAAGACAGATGCAGTCATCATCCACAAGCCAGGCCCTTGCAAAGGCGGCTGCAAGGGTTTCCGGGGCATACCCCTTAGCTATCAGACGGGCAAGGCGGGTTTTATCTGCCTGATGCCTTGAAGCATAAGTGTTTTGTATGGCAGCAAGCAGAAGGACGGAGGCCAGATCCACAAATTTTTCCGCATCCCAAGAGGCCTCTGACAGAAGACTTTGTTTCAGCTCTGTGTCCTGTCGCATGTTCTCAAACCGGGGAAATTCACTGCAATGGTATCTGTTCATGGTTTCTTTTGCCTGAAGGGCTTAATCCTTATTGCTAAAATTTCAGCATATCATCATCTTCACCAAACAAGACATCCAGATCCACATCTTCAACCTGCTGAGCTGCAGCTTCCTGCCGTCCCTGATGCTCCAACATTTTTTCCAGACGCTCTATCAGATTGGTTGAAATCAAATGGCTGTAAATAAATGTCAGAATCCCCCTGTTTTTCAGATCCGCCAACTGCTCAAGAGGTAAAGCTTCCAGCGCAGCTTCATCAATACGATAAAACCCCTTAATCACAATCGGTACACCGTTTGCCTTATCCTGGACCTTTAAATCCCACTCCATAAAGAGATTCATCTCGGACAGTACCTTACAGGCAGCATATGTGACCCGTCTGTTGTGATCCGTCTGCTCATAAAAATGCAGCAGGTTTTTCATATCCGGTGAAAGGTTGCCCTCTTGATCAAATATACGGGAATATTTTTCACCCCTTGCCAGTTTTTCCGGCATAACCAACGCACTGTCCGGGTCAAAACACAGCACCATTTTATCGTCTGAAGCAGTACGGGCTATGCGAAAAGGATAAGTACGAAGCTGAGCGGGTATATAGTCACCCACCCACTGTCCCTGAGGGTTTACAAAAAGATTATTATCTTCTTTCAGGCCCAGCAAGGCAACAGGGAATAGCTGCTCTGAATCATCACGCATAAAAAGAACAGGAAAACTTAAACAAGCCTTGGCAAACTCCGCACCAACAAGGGGAAAATACATAAACCTTTTTGCATAGTGGTAATTATGCGATCGTATCCATACATATTCCCCGTGCTTAGATACGCTAATGGCCTCAAGATTTTGTGTCACTATATATTCTCCCTATTTTTCTTTACAACGAATCAGATTTTTTTTTGCAAAGGGTGTTTTTTACTATCACTTATTTTTTCTGCATTAATGTTAATATGGCTGTGTGTGGAATGAACACATATCATATTAAAAGAAGAAATTCCGGGCCACAAATTATATTTTATACCAAAATAATTCTTATCATTATAATAGGGCGTAATATGCCAATACAAAGAATAACCAAGCTCCCATAACAACTCTATCAATTCAGCAGAATATTCGACACGGTCGTTTTCAACATAAAGAAGAGGAGGAGTCACGGATATAAGCTTGCGCAAACCTGAAATAACTGCCGCTTCCATACCTTCAACATCAATTTTTATAAACGCAGGCTTTGGAAGGTAATTCAAATCACTCAAGCTTTTTGCTTCCACCCTTACAGCATCTGCGTCAGGTAATGACTTTTTACTATTAACCAAGGAAACAGCACCAAAGTTGCCCGGAGCATGGTAATTTTGAACCTTAACAACTAATTCTTGTGATCGATCTGCCAAGGCAAAGGGAAGGCAACGCACATTGTTAAGACCATTTATACTCACATTAGCAGCTAGATTGTTAAAGATAACTGGTTGAGGCTCAAAAGCAACAATTCTGCCTGACTCGCCAACAAGATGCGCCAAGGGCACTGTCAAAGCGCCAATATTAGCTCCTACATCCCACACGCAGCTACCTGGCTCAATCAATTTAGAAAATAATGAAACCTCATGCTCACAATACTCTCCATAAAGCTCAAGGGACTTTCCGATATAATGGTCATGTAAATTATACACAAAATATCCGTGCCGTCCTTTTACCATGCGCTGGGTCTCAGATAAAACCTTAATGTCATGCATTAAATGACCTCATAAATTGATTGAAACGATTTGTTTTTGTCTATCTTCTTCAACTTTGTTTTAAGCTTTTGAAGGTCATCATAAAGATCAAACTTTTCAGAAAACAGCTCGATGTAACTGGAGGCAGCCTGGTATCTTGATAATTTAATTGCAGCCAGACAGGAATTAAAAATATACTTTGGCTCATCGGGCTTTTTCAATACAGCTTGCTCAAACAAACTCAAAGCATTTTCAGGCAAAGCCCTTCTCATCATAATAACCCCCATCATATTCAACAATTCTGAATTATCAAAGCGATGTCTCAAATTTTCAACCAACAACTGCAACTTCCCCAGCTTAAGCCCTGTTGCCTCAGTGCGCAAATAGTTCATGGCTTGAGTTACATTCTCAATATCTGCCCCCGGTTCCATTTCCATTACTGAATCAGAATTACTACAAAAGCAAAAATCTTGTATTTTTTTAATATGTTCACGTTTTTTAGTAGCCTTAAAATTTCTGGCTACTTTCAGGGGTACATAGCCACCGACATGCCACTCCTTGGGGAGGGTATGCCCTTCAGGAAATGGCCGGGTATCATAACCAACATCGTAGAAGGTGTCATGGGTCAGGGTATAGGGCTTGATCAAGGGCCATATATACCTCTGTTGAAACTGTTGATCCGCCCAGCGGCTCATTCCAGGGCGGTAGTAATCTTCAACAAGCTTTTCCAGATCCGGCAACCAGCCTGATACGCCACCCCAGAGACCTGCCAACATAATTTCTGCGTGCTGAACATGATCCCGCATAAGATGGAAAGGCTTACCCGAATCCAGCCACTCCTGAACGGCCAGATATTCCTTGTCGTTTAGCAAGGCATCGCAATCACGACAAATAAAATAATCAACATCAGGATCATTTGCAGCATAAAATCGCCAGAAAAGGCCAGTATAACGCCCTCTGGATTCATCCATCAGCTTTACCTGAGCACCCTCTTTACGCAAAGCATCAAGAATTTCATCCGGAACGCTGCTGCCGCAGTAAAAACGAGCTGTCCAGCCCGGATATATTCTTCTGGCAAGCTGTGCATTGGCAACGGCTGCAAGGGTATATTTTTCATTATCACCAAATAAGCTGAAGGCAATAATATTACGCTCAGGCTTGTCACTATTGAATTCTGGAAGAGTGCGATCTCCCCAGCCCGCCGTTACTTCCTGCACCCAGTTCAGATCCGCACTTTCATGGCCGCTTCTGTCCTTAAACTCCAAAAGCCATTGACCACTAGGAATGGCGGTTTGATCTTCACCGGCTTTGCCGTAGGTTTTAAGTATTTCTGTGTGGTACCCAAATCCATCTCGCAAATTTTCCGGTATTAAATCAAGCCAGGCTTGTGATTTTTGGAAATTAATCTGCTCCCGGTAAAGACGGGACAAACGCAGATAAATATTAATATCCGGGTTAGCGGAATTTGCCTGATTTTCATCTTTTGCAAGAAGAATTTCTTCCAGCTTTTCATATTCTTCAAATTCAAAAAGCAAATCAAAAAAATAAGACTCCAGCTGGGGAGTCATTTCCTCATTCTTTTCAAGGCAAGCGTTGTAATAGGACTGCAGCAGCTCAAACATCGGTCTGCGGGCATCCCTACTCATATATGCCATATAAAGACGGATTACATACAAAGGGTTGGAGGCATCCAACGAAACCAGGTACTCTCCAACCTGTTCAGCCTTCCCATAGTCTTTATAATGTAAATGGATCAAAAGCAGATTATTCAGAGCATCTTTAAAATCAGGGGCTGCTTCCAGAGCTTTGCTAATATACCGATATGCCTGATCAAACTGCTCTCGGGCAAGATATATGGCACCGATATTGCCTAAAACAACAGCATGATCTGGTCGAAGTCGTAACAACTTATGATAGCTTTGCAGAGCCTTTTCATAATTGCCTTTGACATGAAGACGCTGAGCTTCTTCAAGATGACGAATAAAACCCTTAGAAGCTGGTATAGCGATTCGCTTTCTTCGTTTCATAGATTTCCACACCGGGAGGGCATATATGAAAAAATCCCCACCCGAAGGTGGGGATTTCTAAGTTAGACAAAAATGATACGATACTAATTATTTAGGCTGCTTGTAAACCCAGATCAAATACGGATTCAACATTGGTAACACCAGTCAGCTCAACAAGGAGATCATCATCAGCATCGAATCCTGCTGTCGCATCGGCATTGGTAACATAGGTATTGCCACCAAATTCGAACACGGAGTTACCAGTGCTTGCAAAAGCAGCTGCTTCTACAGCAGCCCAGCTGGTGCCAGCAAGGGCAAGCTCGAGACTGCCAGGGGTTCCTGAGGCGTCCGCTTCAACAAGAGTATAAGTTCCATCTAATGCCAACTGATCACCACCGGTCAGGCTGAAGTCCGTGATGGTAACTTTGCCTGTGATACTGGTTCCTGCATCAAGGTATTCCTGCTGAGCTTCGTAATTATCCCAAGTTTCAGAAACAGGGTCTGTTGCCGCAATATAAGCAAGATCAGCACCATCAATCACTAGGCCCGATCCTGCTTGTTCCGTTGAGGCTGCAAGGGTTATGGTGACAACTCCACTTGTATTGCCGACAGTGATACCCTGCAGTTCAGGATTTACCAACTCATTTGTTGTTGCATCCGTTGCAGCAACTGCTTCTGAAATAGCAGTTGCAATGGCACCACCAACGTCATCGGCAGTAAGTTCTGAGGCTACAGTACCTGAGGGAGCAGCAGCTCTTAATTCAACGGTGATTTCTACACCATTTAGCGTTATAGTCATCACTTCTGCAGGCGTATCACTTGCTTCGGCATCAGAAGCTATCGTTTCTGCAGTGAATGATACTGCATCCGTCACTCCTGCTGTTGTTGCCGAAGTAGCTGCGCTATCAGTCAAGTTAAAGATATCTGCACCCAAACCACCCGTCAGCGTATGCTCGCCATTGGCTTTTACCCAAATCACGTCATCCTGAATACCACCCACAACCGTTACATCTCTACCTTCACCGACAGTAATTTCATTGGTACCGATGTTGGAGCCGATGATCTCGGCCGTACCCTGAGCAACACCCGTTACATCCTGATCAGCAAGCTCAACGATAAAGTCACCCTTCAGCTCACGGGCATTAATTTCAATGTTTTCTGCCTTTGAGCCGACAGCCTGATCAAATTCAACTGCGCCATTGCCTCTTATTTCAGACTGGGACAGTGCATTGAGACTCGCATCAACTGTAAACTCTTCTGCCGTTGTGATATTGAGAACCTGTACTTTATTCAGGTCTGCAGAAGTAAGAGTAAAGTCTTCACTTGCCGTAATATCAATCTGGTTGGCTTCTTTAGCGTTGAGTGTAAGAGCACCTTCACCGAGGGTAAGATTCAGGGTTTCGGCTGCATCCACATTCAATGTTGCAGCAGCTCCCATTGCTCCTTCTGCCAGAACATTCACCTGCGTTGCCTTAGCTGCGGTAAGCGTACCATTAAATTCAGTAAGCTCAGCACCTTCAGTGGTATCTTCCGCATTTTGCTTAGCAGATTTTACAACAAGGGTAACCAGCTCTGCTTCGGCAGCAGTCATCTCACCAGTATAAGTGCTGTTTTCAGATACCATGAATGTAACATTGGAGGCATTAACCGCTACGACATTGGCACTGGAGGAAGTAGCGTTACCAACATTTGCCTGCAAATCACCTTTGCAGTCCACAAAATCTACCTTGCCTGCTACGGTGGCAACGGCAAGATTACCGTACCCATCGTAGGTCAGGGTACTTGCTGAACCACTGGCCAGCGCCACAGTCAGGTCCTCTGTCTGCATGTTGGCCAGAACAACCGGCCCTGTTACCCTTGCATATACAAATGTTTCCAGATCCTGAATCTTGGTGCCGTCAATGGTGAGCCTGCCCGCAAGGGCACCAGACTGCGCCACAGTAAGCTTTCCAACCTCCTGCATATCCAGACTAAGGGCACGGGAAGTGGTATTATCGGCATTGATCCGCAAAGCATTACTGCCTTCGCCGCCGGATATGGCCGCTGTGGCGGAAAGACCGCTCACATTAACCGTAAAGCTGTTGTCACCACTTCCGCCCTCAATGGATGCAAGCTTGGAGCTGGTTATACCGGTAAGATCACCAGTTACAGTACCTTTACTGTCAGAGGCATCAACAGAAGTTACAGTGCTGGCCACATTACTAAAGGCCAGAGTCCCTGCGCCTGTAACAGTAAGCGTCTTGGAGCCGTTTCCATCCAGATCAATGCGATTGTACGAGGACATGGCATTGAGGGTAAGATGTTCAATACCATTGGTCTTCAGGACAACGGAACGGGGATTATCGGTATTGTCACAAAGATCACCAAGCCGCCCCACACCATTCAGGCCAAGGGTAAGGGCATCGTTCTGACCAGCTACGGCTTTAGCATCAAAACCGATATTAAGGTTACTGTCTCCGGTGCCTTTTGCCTGTGCCTGACCTGTTACCTCAACGGTAATTCCCGCTTCAGCAAGGTTGGTAAGCTTCACGGCACCTTCGGTAGCGTCCAGCTTATAAGTTTCCACATCCTCAACGTTTTTGGCATTGAAGGAACGCTCAAACTTGGTGGAATTGGTCAGTTCAACGGTTCCCACGTTCTTCATGAAACCGCCATCATCGCCACCGCTGAAGCCATTGAAATTGGCATTCATGGTTACCTGAAGGGTATTGTTGCCTTCGCCACCATCAATCTGATCTGTTGCGTCCAGGGTACGCTTGGTAGCAAGGTTATCCACCACACCCTTGATGGTGTCGTTATTCTCTGTGGTCTTGAACCCTTCTTCTGCATCGGGGCCTACAATGTCCTTACCAGTAGTGAGGGTAATGGTCTCACCGGGAACGCCGGGATCGGGGACGTCTGCATCAACTTTTTCCTTAGCTGCGGCAACAGTAGACTCATCATCTGTTACCTCGGAAACATATCCCACAAACTCATCAAGTTCAGAAACTTTAAGGTCTTCTCCGGGTACCTTATCTGCCGTGTAATCGGATACTGCAACACGGTTGTTAAAGGTAGCATAACCCACAGGATCAATTTCTTTATTATCTTCTATAGCGGCTATAAATTCTGCGGCTACTTCACCTCGGCTCGCACCACCTTCAAGGGATGCCACCCAGTGATCAAGGCCTTCTGCATCCGGAGCTTTATTCATGGTATTGAGATAAAGCATTTCTACAAAGGCTGCATCATCATCATACTTATCACCATAAAACTCTTCAGCAGCATCGGTTTCAACCATGCCCTGAGCTGCAGACTGCATGTCTTCCGCACCCTGCCAGAACTTGTTACCTGCACCTTCGGAAGCCCGGCCGAACAGTGCCACATAAAGTTGAGAAACCTGCGTTTGTGTTAAAGCCATGAGTCTATACCTCCACTTAATGTTGTTTTTGCCCGGATACCAAGACATTGCACAGCCCGGGAGTTTCCGAACTTCTCAAACCAACGTTTACTTACCGGATACAAAAACCATTCCGAAGCAAACAAATTTTCTGAACTAAATTTTTCAAAGGCACAATATCAAAAACAGCACGTACCATGCAACAAAAAAAAACAAAACAAAAATATTATCAGTCAAAAAAGATTGTTTGCCTGATTTTTTCAGCTTACAAAAAACATTATCACATATACTTTTTTGCCAAAAAACAAAACCCTTAACCCCATAAACCATTTAAACAAACCCCGAAAAAAGCAAAAAACTTATTTTTTTGCAATGCGCCAATACGTCACCGGAGATTCTATAAATCTCACACCGAACCAGGAAATAAAAACACTTAAACAAATAACAACGGTGGAATAAAATAAGCCGCCCGCATTGGCTTCCGAAGACCAGCCCATATGATCCAGAAACCATATAACCAGAAAATGGCTGAGAAAAACCCCATAGGAAAGACCTGCACAAAAGGCATTGCCCTGAAGGTGCCTGCCTGATTTATGCATCATATAAAGAAGAGGCAAGCCCATGGACAGACCAAGAAAAGTTTCACGGATATAGTCTGCCCTGTGAAAACCCTTCATCCAGAGAAAAGAAAAAACCACAAGCGCAGCAAGCCAGATAATAACAGGAAAACATCTGTCAAATAAATCAGCACGCCCTCTGTGGATCTGAAACAGGCAGCTCCCCAGAACAAAAAAGAACAAAACTCCCGGCAAAAGCCTGTAACCAAAATAATCCGTATGCAAAAACCCGAACGCAGCCATAAGAAAAACAAGGAAGCTGGCCGTTGCAAGAAGATGCTTCAGGGGCTTAAAAATAAAAAGAAACATCATTAGCAGATAAGCCTGCAGCTCTGCACCAAGGGACCACGCAGGAGGAACAATGCAAAGCCCATGCCCGGAAAGAACCCCGCTGTCAAGCCACATATAATAGTTCAGCGGTACAATGCTAAAATTATAAAATATTTTTACTACAGTAAAATCAGCAGGACCATAACCCGTTGTCAGAAAAAAAGCAACGGTCAGAACGCAGACATAAAGATACAAAGGGTAAATACGCAAAAAACGATCCCTTAAAAAGCGGAATACCAGACCGGAACCACCGGGAAGTATTTCATGCCAGAGCTTTGAAACCACATACCCGGCCAGCATATAAAAAATAACAACGGCAACAACTCCGGGATTCATATCAAAAAAACGCACATGAATATGGGAAAGAAGTACCATGCAGGCCAGGATAAGACGAAAATACCCTACCATTAAAACTACTCCTCAGAAAGCTACTCCTCTTTGAAGGAAACAAAAAGTCTTTCTATAAAAGGATCAATCAGATAACGCAGCAGGGTTCTTTCTCCTGTCTTGATGACCACCTCAGCGGGCATACCGGGAACAAGCTGCCTGTCCCGGCCAAGCCTTTCAAGCTCTTCGTGGGGAATGGCAATCTTGGCCATATAGTAGGGCATTCTTGTGTTTTGATCAATAAGCCTGTCGGGAGAAACTGCAAAAACATCCCCCTCAATTACAGGTGTGTTTCGGGTATCAAAGGCACTGAAGCGCAAATCCGCCTTCATATCACCATGAACCCGGTCAATGTCTTTGGGCTGAATCTGGGCCTCAATAATAAGAAGAGAATCACTGGGAACAATCTCCATAATCTTCTGGCCGGGACTGATCACACCACCGATGGTGTGAGTTTCAAGGGAGAGAACAATACCATCATCGGGGGAGCGGATTTCCGTGCGGCGAAGCACATCCTTTACCGCCTCATACTGCTCCATAAGGGAAGCAAGCCTGCGCTGGGTCTCACTGAGTCCGGACTCTACTTCCTTCTGAAAATCCTGATCCAGCTTGAGAATGCGGAGACGCAGCTCTGTAATATGGCCATTTGCCCTTGAGATGTTTCCGATATCCTCAGACCTGCGGGAATTTACCTCCTCAAGGCTGCGCTCCAGAGTGAGCAGGTTATTTCTGGGATAATGCCCCTCATTCACAAGCTCCTGAAGGTCGGATATTTCATCCAGCAGAAGGCTGGCCTGACGGGTCCTGCTGGAAAGGGCCGACTCAAGGGTTTCAATATAACGCTGCTGGGAACCGATGTTTTCCTCCAGAATCTCCTTTTCCCTGAGAAGACTGCCCCTGCGGCTGGAGAAAAGCTCCCGCTGGGTGTGAAGAATCTCCTCCGCAACCGAATCCTTGTGGAGAAGGAGATCTGCAGGGAAGGCGATGCTGTCATGGCCAAGCCTTTCCGCAAGTAGTCTTGCATGGGTGGCCTTGGCACTGATGTACTCACTGCGGACGGCTGCGTACTCCGCACGGGGACGGACATCACTTAAGCGGATAAGGAGTTCATCTTTTTTTACGGGCTGGTTCTCCCGGACATAGATGGCATCCACAATGCCGCCATAAAGGTGCTGCACTGCCTTGCGGTGGGTCTCTACGGAAACAATGCCCTGACAGACTATACCCTTATCAAGGGGAGCTGTGACGGCCCAGAAAACAAAGGAAAAAAATCCCAGTATGAGAATGGCAAAGCCTGTAAAAATGGCCTTGGCCGGATTGGTATCTGGTTTTGGTATTTGGGGGTTCTGCATGGGGATCCTCTTTGAGCGTAAATAATGTTGCCCTAAAAGCGAACGGACAGCGACTGCACACATACAAAATACACGGACAAACAAAGACTGACACGGACTGACAGAAACTGCCTGAACTCCACACGGACAAGCAGCCCCATCCCTCATGTAATGGCCTTGCGGGCGGCGGCCTCGGCATTAGCCCGCTGCTCCTGTATCCAGCGCAGCACGTCATCCCTTGGACCAAAGGCCTGAAGCTGGCCTGCGGAAAGCATCATGAGCTTATCCACGGTACTGAGGATGTTGGTTTTATGGGTAATGACAAACACCGTTTTTCCGTCCGCCTTCATCTGCTCTATGGCCGACACAAGGGCCTGCTCTCCCACATCATCGAGATTGGAGTTGGGTTCATCCAGCACCACCATGACAGGACTGCCGTAAATTGACCTTGCCAGTGCTATGCGCTGGCGCTGGCCTCCGGAAAGAACCACACCGCCCTCGCCTATATAGGTATTATATCCGTCGGGAAAGTGCAGGATCATCTCATGGACACCTGCTGTCTGTGCCGCTTTCACAACCGCAGCATCATCAATATCTCCGAAGCGGGCAATATTTTGAGCAACGGTGCCCTCAAGCAGCTCTATGTCCTGTGGAAGATATCCGATAAAAGGACCCACCTGCTGCCTGTCCCAGCTATGCATCTCGGCACCGTCCAGACGGACGGCACCCATGGCCGGCGGCCATGCCCCCACAAGGAGACGGGCCAGCGTGGATTTACCCGATGCACTTGGCCCCACAATACCAACAATCTCTCCGGGATGCACCTCAAAGGTAATATTTTTAAGTATCTGGGCATTGGAATTGGGAGCTACTGCCACAAGGCCGGCTGCACTCACGCGTCCCTTGGGAGGCGGCAGTTTCAGAGACTCCGTATCCGCTGGAAAAAGAGCAAAGGTTTCTTCAAGACGCTGATAAGCACCCCTTGCCGTGACAAACTGCTTCCAGGTACCGATGAGAAGCTGCACAGGGGCAAGGGCCCGGCCCAGAAGGATGGAACCTGCGATCATCATACCCGCGGTCAGTTCATGCTGTATGACATAATAGGCACCAAGCCCCAGAATAAGGGACTGGGCCGAAAGGCTGACAAATTTAGTGATGGCCTGCACGGTGCCCGCCCGCTCACTGGCAACGGACTGCCATGCAATGTGGGCCTGATGTTTAGGATCCCAGTGCCTTCTCACGTTATTCAGCATACCCATGGACTCAATAACTTCCGCATTGCGAAAATTCATGTTGGCAAAGTTGGTGGCAGAGGCATAGTGCTTATTGGACTCTCCCAGAGGTGCACGGCTGGTCCATTCCGTGACAAAGGCAAGGAAAATAAGAATAATGGCTGCTCCTAAGGCAAAAAGCCCCAGAGCCGGATGCAACATGAAGATAATGAAAATATAAATGGGTGCCCAGGGGGCATCAAAAAAGGCAAAAAGACCATTACCCGTAAGAAACTGCCTCACCTGAGTCATGTCGCTGAAGGTCTGGGAAGCCCTGCCCGATGCACCGCGCAGGGACCTTTCATAGGCCACGTCAAATACCCGGTCACAGCTTAAGGCATCTATCTTGTTGCCAGCCCGCACCATGACCCGGCTTCGGACACCTTCAAGGGCCGCAAGAATGACGTAGAACATGACCACGATGATGGTGAGCATGAAAAGGGTGGTCTGATTGGCGCTCATGAGTACACGGTCATAGATCTGGAGCATATAGACGGCTGGGGTAATCATCAGCATATTGATCACAAAGCTGAAAATTCCAAGGGAGAAAAAGGTGGTTTTAAAGGTAAGCAGCAGCTTTGCCAGCTCTCCCTTTTCCTTGTTTCCCTGAGCAGCTGATTGTTTTCTTAAGGGTTTCAAATCATAGCCTTTCATAACTGGTAACGGTTCAGCCTCAGGGGGCTGAAACGGATAAACTTTTGCACGGGCTTCGAGGGCCTCAGCCTCCGGGCTGCACGGACAAGGACAACACGGACAAACAGGGACTGACACAAAAACCAAAAGCACACGGACATGCAGCGACTGACACGGACACACACAAAAACCGGACAGACTCTGTCAAGGCTGACGGAACCACAGCCCCGGACGGTACTTACAGCCACCTGGCTTCGAGAGCCTCAACCTACTGTACACGGACAAACAGTGACTGACACGGACACACACAAAAGCCGGACAGACTCTGTCAAGGCTGACGGAACCACAGCCCCGGACGGTACTTACAGCCACCTGGCTTCGAGAGCCTCAACCTACTGTACACGGACAAACAGTGACTGACACGGACACACACAAAAGCCAGGCAGACACAAGTGCCAAGCCTGACGGTGACCACAGATCCGAACAGATACTTACAGCCAACGGGCTTCAAGTCAGCCACCGGCAGGGTTACCGGATACTGCCAGAAGCCGGTTCAGCTCCTCCATATCCTCATCTTCAAGGGTACCGGCATGGAAAAGCAGGCTCAGGCGGGCCATGACATGGTCATAACGGGCCTGAAGCAGCCGGGTGCGGGAATTATAAAGCCTTCGCTCCGCATCCAGCACATCCGTGGGCGTACGAATACCCGCCCTCACCCCCTGAGAACTGGATTCCACGGCCAGTATATTGGCATCAACGGCTTCCTCCAGTGCATAAATACGCGCCGAAGCACCCTCTATCCGGGTGTAGGCCTCGGTGACACGATGGACGGCATCCCTTTTCATATGATCAAGATCCGCCTGTGCTTTTTTTACAATGGCCTTTGCTTCCCTGTGGCGGGCACTGGTTTCTCCACCGGAGTACAGGGGAATATTCAAATGAACGGCTGCGCTGGTGATGGTATCATCGGCAGCCCTGTAATGGGTGCTTTCATTGGTATCCATATGCTGCAGAACAGCATCCACGGTGGGCGCATGGCGGGACAGTGCCTGCCTCTCACCATTAATATAAACCTGCAGATAATATTCATGGTACCGAACCCTGAGATTGGCGGCAAGGGCCTTTTCCTGCCAGTCTTTCAGGGATAAACCCGGAGGATCGTAGGCAAGGTGAAGTCCAAGGGGCAGAACATCTTCCACGGGAACACCGGTAATGCGGGAAAGCCTGTCTTTTTTTATCTGAAGGTTACTTTTTGCCTCAATAATACCGGCCCTAACCTCCAGCAGACGGGATCTGGCCTCAAGAACATCGCTGCGGGTAGAAACTCCCCGTGCCTCCATGGCCTGAAACTGTTCCATCTGGCGAGCAACAGCGGCTTCCTCGGCAAGGAGAAGGGACATATGGTCTATGGATGCCAGAAGATCAAAATAGGACTCCGCCACCCGCAGCTTAAGATCTGCAGCGGCCATATCCCCCGCCACTCTGACAGCCATCACCTGAGGGCCGGATTTTCTGTAATGGTAATAGCTTTCAAGGTTGAAAAGGGGCTGACGCAGACTGACGGCATAGCGCCGGGTTTCATATTTATCATAGCGGTCCGAATCCGAATGGGTAAAGCTCGCCCCTGCGGAAAAATGGGGCAGAAGGCCTGATCTGGCCTGCGCCCTGAAGGTTTCTCCGGCTTCCATTTCATAAACACTGGAAAGATACTCCGCATCGTGACTTCGGGCAAGCTCCCAGGCTTTCAGAAGGTCCATGGGACCGGCAAAAACAGAGGGCATTAAAAAAAAACAGGTAAGAAAAAAAATAAAAAACAGCGGATAGAACCACGGGGCTTTTTTCTGCAAGGGACTTTCCTTTTTAATGAATTTGTACCCGGTAAGAATCCCTGAAAAAACAGGCCAGTCTTAGTCCTGCCATGGCTTTGTTGTCAAGATTAATCTTTAATAAAGCATGGCGGGCAGAGCGCACAAATGAAAACATAGGCATAAAACAACAAATAAGGACAACCCGTAATGCCGGACCGTCCTTATTTTATTTTTTTCTTAATGCTGATTTTCAGTTTTTACTGATGGCCTGTTTCAGGGCATTGGCATAGGTTGCGCGGGCTGTCTGAAAAATTGCTAGCTGCCGCTGCACCCTTTCAATTTCCTGATCCGTAACACGAAGATTAACAAGCTGATTTTTTGCATTCTCACTGAGATCATCGAGATTGTAATCAACGCCGTCAATGCTTATTTTCTGATTATTTTCTTCCGCTACCATAAGATAACAGCTCCTTTTTAAATTTAAATTTTCAATAAAAAAACATATTAAACAAAAAGATCAGTATGACACAACTTTTTTATTCTGCCATTATAATCAACTTTTGACAAGGGTGAGAGCCTATAACCTTTAACCTGAATCCCGATCTAAGTGACGCACTATAAATGACAGAGCAGCCGGACGGTGTGATTATGGCTTAGAAAATCTCAGGTCTTGAAAATCTGACACAAACCGTTATAGTTCAGCGCTGGATAAAAAGAGGTAATGGTTCAAATTCTGAAAGGACGGAATCAGCTAAATGGAAATACCGCCGTATTCAAAATGGGTTCCAAAGTTTCCATGGGCTTACAGCTTTTTTATTCTGTCATCCATCAGAAACGAAATCAAAATCCGGTTTGCAAGAAGTAGATTCGGCGGCATCTGGCTGATTCTGAATCCCCTTGCCCAGGTGGCAATTTTCGCTTTTATTCTTTCCGCCGTGCTTTCCGCCAAACTGCCGGGTATTGACAATCGTTATGCCTACGCCATTTACCTGACAGCCGGCATTCTTGCCTGGAATCTTTTTACTGAAATAGTCAACCGCTGCCTCACCCTTTTTATTGACAACGCCAACCTGATGAAAAAAGTAGCCTTCCCCAGAATAGTGCTGCCTCTGATTGTCATGGGCTCTGCCATATTCAACAATTTTCTTCTGTTTATGGCCATTCTTTTCATATTCGCATTCCTGGGGCATATGCCCACCCTGTATATTTTATGGCTGCCTTTTCTCATGGTACTTACGGTACTTTTTGCCACGGGAACCGGACTTATTCTTGGAATACTCAATGTTTTTATCAGGGATCTGAATCAGGTTGTACCCATTGCCCTCCAGCTTCTATTCTGGTTTACCCCAATTGTGTACCCTGCAGAAATAATACCGGAAAAGCTGCAGCCATGGCTTCATTTCAACCCCCTTTTCACCATTACAGAAGCCTATCACAGCATTCTTGTATATCAACGTGCACCACAGACAGGTGGTATTCTTCTGCTCTGTATTTTTACCTGCCTTACCCTGGTTGCGGCACTTTTTCTCTTCCGCAAAGCCAGCAGGGAAATGGTGGATGTACTATGAACCATAATAAAACAAGCGAATCCTTTTGCATACATACCGTTAATCTTGGCAAGGCCTACAAGGATTATAGCAGTGAATGGCGGCGTATTGCATCATGGATGGGCATCAGAACCCGCCCCATTCCGGAAAAACGAGTCCTGCGCAATATCAGCTTCAGGATGGGACAAGGAGAGGCCATTGGTATTGTCGGCCAGAACGGAGCCGGCAAAAGCACCCTCCTCAAACTCATTTCAGGCACATTGCACCCCAGTGAAGGGCATATACACATTTCCGGACGCATCTCCGCCATACTAGAACTGGGCATGGGATTCAACCCGGAACTTACAGGCAGACAGAATGCCCTGCATACCCTGGGGCTGCTGGGTTTTCCCCATAAACAGATTATGGATCTCCTTCCCGGAATAGAGGACTTTGCTGAAATAAACAGCTATTTTGACGAACCCGTAAGAACCCTATCCAGTGGAATGCAGATGCGCATAGCCTTTGGCGTAGCCACCTGCGTTCGCCCGGATATACTTATTATTGATGAGGCTCTTTCCGTAGGTGATGCCTATTTTCAGCACAAAAGTTTTGACCGTATCCGCAAGTTTCGGGAAGCAGGCACAAGCATGATTATTGTCTCCCATGATAAAAATGCCATCCAGACCTTCTGCGACAGAGCCATACTGCTGGATAAGGGAAATCTTCTGATGGACAATACTCCTGAAAGCGTTCTGGATTATTATAATGCCCTCATTGCTGAAAAAGAAAGCTGCAGGCCAAGGATGAACTACCTGGAGAACAAAGGCATACAAACGATTTCAGGTACGGGTGAGGCAGAGGTGGAAACCCTTGATCTTCTGGACAGCAATGGTCATAGTACCGAAGAAATCCACACGGGGGAACCCGTCTGCCTTCGCATAAAGGTCTCCGTAAAAGAAGATATCCCCGAACTGGTCATAGGATACGTAATAAAAAACCGGCTGGGTCAGGATGTCTTCGGCACCAACACCCACAACCTCGGCTGCAGTCTGCTTAACCTCAGGGCAGGTGAAAAACCAGAGTACCATTTTTATTTTCCGGCAAATCTTGCCCCCGGCTCATACTCACTGGCACTGGCACTGCACCGGGGTGCAGACCATCTGGAATACAACTATGAATGGCGGAATCTGGCTCTGATGTTTCATGTCCGCAACACACACCATCCGGTTTTCAGCGGCCTGACATGGATACCCCCCAAAGTGGAGTATGCACGATGAAAAAAGAAAAGGAAGAAAAGGGGTCTGACCCCTTTTTCTATAAAGCCTTTGAAGAAAGATTCAGGGGACCCCGTGAGCTGGTATATGAAAGACTGAAGGTATATCTGCCCTTTATACTTCCATTCAAGGATATCTTCAGCCCATGCAAGGCTCTGGATCTCGGATGCGGACGGGGTGAATGGCTGGAACTGCTGAAAAACAACGGCTTTGAAGGCAGAGGAGCAGATACCGATGCTACCATGCTGAGCATATGCAACTCAAGAGAACTCTGCGTTGAACAAAAGGATGCCCTTGACACACTTTCACAGACCCCGAATGAAAGCATGGTACTGGTCACGGCCTTCCATCTGGCGGAACACCTGCAACCGGACCAGCTTCTGAAACTTTTCCATGAAGCCAGCCGGGTACTTCATCCAGGCGGACTTCTGATCATTGAAACCCCGAATCCGGAAAATCTGAGGGTCGCCACCCGTGACTTCTATGTAGACCTGACCCACAGAAAACCCCTGCCTTCTCACCTGCTGGAATTCATGGCTGAATATGAAGGTTTTGCACAAATTAAAACCATCGGCCTTAATGAAAACAAGGCTCTCCATCAGACAGAAACCATTACTTTGCAGGAATTTTTCCACGGTGCAAGCCCCGATTACGCCATAATTGCGCAGAAACAGGGTGAAAGCCCGCTTATGGATACAGTACAGCGAACCTTTAAAGAAAGCTACGGTATACCTCTGGATTTACTGGCAGAAAAATTTGAAAAACGAATAATAAAGGCAGAACAGGGGTGGTCACACTACAACAGAGTTGTAGAAAGTCGATCTTGGAAAATAACCCGCCCCATCAGAACCGGCAACCAGAAACTGAGCCGTGCAAAAACCCTTTTCTCCTCATACCGCAGGCGGGCAGCAGATTCTCTTAACCCACGGAAATTTTTTCAAAAACAGGTTCGACAACTTGCGACATTTACCCTTTCCAGCCCCCTGCTCAAAAAAACAGCTACAGCCTTTCTCAACCGGATACCCGGACTTGAAGCCAGAATAAGACAAATTATTCATGGCACAGGAAGACCCATAGTCCAGAAGTCAGCACAATACCTGTCACCAAGGGCCGGAGCAATTCACCAGCACTTGAAACAACAGATTAAAAAACACCGGAAAGCAATTAAGTGAGACTTGTTATTGATTTGCAGGGCGCACAGTCCGCAAGCCGCTTCAGGGGGATTGGCCGGTCATCCATGGCCCTGGCCACAGGCATTGCACGACAGGCCGAAGGCCATGAAGTCTTTATTGTCCTTAATGGTATATTTTCTGAAACCATTGAAAGTATAAAAAAAACACTCCAAAAAATTATCCCGGCACAGAATATATGCGTATGGCAAGCCACTTCTCCGGTATGCGCCGCTGCAAAGGACAATGTCTGGCGAAAAGAAAGTGCTGAATATCAAAGAGAAGCATTCATTGCCAATCTCAGACCAGATGTACTTTTCATCACAAGCCTCTTTGAAGGATATGCAGATGATGCTGTAACTTCAGTAAAAAAGTTACCATCCCCATACAAAACTGTTGTTCTTCTGCATGACCTCATCCCACTCATTTACCCCGAAAACTATCTGCATACTTCTGACCGGAAAATTTTTTACGAAGAAAAAATCGAGGCACTCCTGAAAGCCGATCTTCTGCTTTCCGTCTCCGAAAGTTCCCGTATGGAAGCCATGGAAAAGCTGGATATTTCCGGCGACAACATCGTCACCATTTCATCGGCAGCTGACCCCATATTCAAACGGACCGAAACTGAACAGACATGGCACATACTCTCAGCCCATGGAATCGACCGCCCCTTTCTGCTTTACGCACCCGGCGTCAGTGATTTCAGAAAAAACATCGAGGGTCTCATCAGGGCCTTTGCCCTGCTCCCGGCCCATATCCGCCATAAACGTCAGCTTGTACTCGCCAGCAGAATCCCCCAAACCGTTCGCAGGCCCCTTGAAAAACTGGCCGCAAAATGTGGGCTGGAACATGATGCCATAGTTTTCACAGGCTATGTTGATGATGAAAATCTGGCAGGACTTTACAGCAGCACAGAGCTTTATGTTTTCCCATCAATACACGAAGGCTTCGGCCTGCCCGTTCTGGAAGCCATGGGTTGCGGCGCACCTGTCATAGGCTCCTGCACCAGCAGCATCCCGGAAGTCATCGGGTGCGGGGAAGCCCTTTTCAACCCGCATCAGCCTGAAGATATTGCCCGTAAAATAAAAGAGGTGCTTGAAACCCCCGCCCTGCACCAGCGTTTAAGGAAGCATTCCGCAACAAGGGCTTTATGTTTTTCATGGGACAAAACCGCAGAACGGGCTATGGGTGCAATGGAAAAACTTTTCCGTAAAAATCCTTGCATAATAAAACCAGAGAAACTGTCTTCAAAACGACTTAAGCTGGCCTTTGTTTCCCCACTGCCACCGGCCAAAAGCGGTATCGCCGCATACAGCACGGAGCTTATTCCGGAACTCAGCCGTTACTACGACATAGAACCCGTGGCCACACAGCCTCAGCCCACAGATCTGCCGGGATGGTCCGGCACTGTAAGAACGCCTGAATGGCTGCTTCAGAATGCAGAACACATGGACAGGGTTCTGTACCAGTTCGGCAACTCCCCCTTGCACAGCCCCATGATACAACTGCTGCAGCAGGTGCCGGGGACTGTGGTTCTTCATGATTTCTTTCTCAGCGACCTGAAGATTTTCATGGCAGAAAACGCCATGCTGCCCGGCTCAGTGGCCGACGAACTCTACGCATCCCACGGGTATCCTGCATTAAAACAACTCCAGCAGGAGGATGTCAGCGCATGTAAAAAAAGCTGGCCCATGAATCTGGACATTCTTCAACATGCAAGGGGAGTGATGGTGCATTCCAGGCACGCCATTGAACTGGCCGCTTCCTTTTACGGAGAAAAAAGCAGAGAAAACTTCATCTCCCTTAAGCACCTGAGAACACCAGCGGAAAAAACAGACCGCATGGAAACAAGAATCCGGCTGGGCTTTTCTCCTGAAGATATGATTGTCTGCTCCTTCGGCTTCATAAATCCAGTAAAATGCATCGACAAAATTCTCAATGCATGGTTCCAGAGTTCCCTGGCAGAAAGACCGGACTGCCACCTCATTTTTGCAGGTGAGAACCACGGAGGAGAATATGGCAGGACACTACTGAAAAAAATAAAAGAAAAAGGATCTGAAAAGCAGATACGCATAACAGGCTGGTTAAATGAGCAGGATTACCGGAATTATCTTTCAATAGCTGACTTTGCCATACAACTCAGAACAAGTTCCAGAGGAGAAACATCCGGAACTGTTCTGGACTGCATGAACCACGGTCTTGCCACCATCATTAATGCCCACGGCAGCATGAAGGAGCTTCCCGAAAATACGGTTCTCATGCTGCAGGATGTTTTTTTGGAAAAAGATCTTGCCCATGCAATGGAAATGCTGGCATCAAACGAAAACAAACGCCTTGAACTGGGATCCGAAGCAAAAAAGCATACAGAACTGCATCACAACCCCGCAAGCTGCGCCCTAAGCTGTCAGCTGGCTTTGGAAAGTTTTTACAACAGGGCATCAACAGATCTCCATGCCACCACCAAAGCCATTGCCTGCTGCAAAACAGGCAGGGCAACAGGTGAAGACATCAGAAAAACCGCCTTATCCCTTGCCCGGAACTTTCCGCCCCGCCCAAGGGAAAAGCATCTTTTTCTGGATGTGACAGCAACCAGCAGCCGTGACCTGAAAACAGGCATAGAACGGGTAACCAGGGCCATAATGCTGGAATTGATCCAGTCACCTCCACCCGGCTTCCGAACTGAACCTGTATATCTGCACAAAGAAAAAGGGGACTGGAACTACCGCCATGCCCGTTCCTATACCCTGAGCCTTATCGGGCACCCTCAGAAAAACCCCAACGATGACATTGCTGAAATTTTTGCTGAAGACATTATTCTGGGGCTGGATATTTCAGGAGAAAAACTCATTGAAGCTGAAAAACAGGGGTTATTTAAAGACTACAGGAACAACGGAACCCGAATTTTTTTTATCATCTATGACCTGCTGCCCATCAGGCTCCCTTCCTGTTTTCCACCGGGCGCAGATTCCCGGCACCATGACTGGCTGCTGGCCACTGCCCGCATGGATGGCGTCATCGCCATATCAGAAAGCGTGGCTAAAGACTTCAGAGAATGGGTTGCAGAACAAGGGGAGATCAATCAGGATCTTTGCATAGAATGGTTTCATCTGGGAGCAGATACGGAAAACTCCGCTCCAAGCACAGGACTGCCTGAAAACGGAGAGCAGATACTGCAGTCCATTGAAAATACCCCCACCTTTCTCATGGTGGGAACGCTGGAACCCCGCAAAGGACATCTGCAGACCATAAAAGCCTTTGAAAAGTTGTGGGAAGATGGCATCAACGCAAGGCTTGTTATTATCGGGCAGGAAGGCTGGCCTGATCTGAACCGGGAACTTCGCCGCACCATTCCCCAAATCGTCCGGACAATCAGAAAGCATCCTGAAATAAACAGAAGACTCCTCTGGCTGAACCGGGTAAGCGACACCTTTCTCAACAAACTTTACAAGGCTGCGGCCTGCCTTATTGCCGCCAGCGAAGGCGAGGGCTTTGGCCTTCCACTCATTGAGGCCGCCCGCCACGGACTCCCCCTTATGGTAAGGGATATCCCGGTTTTCAGAGAAATTGCCGGTGATCAGGCTTTTTATTTCCATGGAACAGAACCTGCTGACTTATCTGAAGCCGTCATCAGGTGGCTGGAACTGTACAACAAAAAGCAGCATCCCGCATCCCATGGGCTGGAATTCCGCACATGGCAAAGCAGCGCCGGGATGCTTAAAAATATTATCATTAAAGAAAGCAACTGAAATGCGAATCCTTCTGGGCCTGGACCCGCTTCGCCCTCCCCTTACAGGTATCGGCAGTTACACAAAGCATCTGGCAGAAGAGCTGATCCGTATGCCGGACCTGGAAGTTGGAGGGTATGGATTCGGAAATATATTTTCTCCTGAAAAAATGATAAAATTGCTGTCTGCAACTTATCTTTTACAAAATAAATCAGCCACAGGACAGGACCACATCAAAAACAGGCTCAGGGAAATACCAGGAGCCTATGCCCTGCTTAAAACCCTTATGCATAGAAGCATGAAACAAAAGCTGGAACACTCCAATCTCAAATTTCTCTGCCATGCACCGGATTTTATACTCCCCCGCTCGTCCGGTAGAAATGTTGTCACCATACATGACCTTTCCCATCTGAAATATCCTGAAACACATCCCCCCGCACGGGTAAAATGGCTTAAAAAAATGCTGCCTGAAACCCTCAGGCGGGCATCTGGCATAATTACTGTCTCTGAATATATCCGAAAAGAACTACTGGAATCAGGACTGATACCGGATGGCAAACCCGTTTATGCCATACCCAACGGCTGCTCTGCTGGCTTTCACCCAAGAAACCGTGATATGGTATTGCCAACCTTAGCAAAGTACAAGCTTGGCTGGCGCAGATTCATCCTCGGCGTAGGCACTCTGGAGCCCAGAAAAAATCCATCGGGTCTTGTGGAAGCCTACCTGAAACTACCGGATGAAGTGACTGAATCATTCCCTCTGATTCTTGTGGGTGTCAAAGGCTGGAAAAACCAACAACTAAATAAAATACTTAGTCATGTCACTCCCGTAAAAAACATTCACCTCACAGGATATCTGCCCGAAAAGGAAGTACAGGAGCTGACGGCATCTGCGGCTGTCTTTGTTTATCCATCGCTTTATGAAGGCTTCGGCCTGCCCGTTCTGGAGGCAATGGCAAGCGGCACTGCAGTCCTGACTTCCAACAGAGGAGCCCTTGCTGAACTTGGAGAAAAAGGGGCAATGCTTGTAAATCCGGAAAAGCCCTCAGCCATAAGCAAGTCCATGGAGATCATGCTGACAGACCCTGAAGAAAACAGGAAGTGGCAAAAGGCCGGGAGGAAAAAAGCAGCCCTGTATTCCTGGAAAAAATGCGCCACTATGACCTCAGATGTTTACAGGATGGTCAATGGCTGAAACCCTTCCATTTCAAAAACAAAGCTTGCCCGAAAACCCATCATAGGCTATTGCTCTACAGGTTCTCCGGGATAAAAAACCGAATACTGTATGAATACTTTATCCCGGCTCTCAGAAAGAGACTACCTAACCCCAGAGCATGAAATAAATGACACAGACCGTACTTCTGGTAAACAAGTTTTACTCTCCATCCATCGGTGGAATAGAAACAGCCGTCAGGCAATACGCCCACTGGTATCGTGAGATGGGATACAGGGTCATTATTCTCTGCTGCTCCCATACCCCACAGAAAAAAACAGTAAAAGAAACCATTCAGGGAATAGAGATTATCCGCACGGCATCCATGGGTAATCTCTTTTCCGTACCCATAAGTCTTCCCTTTTTTAAATATTTTTTCCAATTGGCCCCATTGTGCAACCTGCTTCACATCAACCTGCAGTTTCCATGGGCAAGTATGGCTTTCTGCCTCATGAAAAAAAAGATCTCAGGCCGAACCATAATATCCTATCACTGTGATGTTTATCGTCAGAAAAAACTAAAGCTCATAACCTATCTCTTTGACCGCAAAGCGGTTCGGGATGCAGATACTGTAATAACAGGAAGTCAGATCCTAAGAGAAAGATCTGAAGTTCTATCAAAAATAAAACGTACTGTAAAAATACTGCCATATTCCATCAACCTTTTACAGTTAGACAAATATCTGAACCAACAGCTGATTCCTCTGCCTGATGCATTCTGCTCTAAAGGATACTATATTTTCTTTGGCCGCATGGTAAATTATAAAGGTGTCAGAATCATAGAAAAAGCCTTCATGAAACTTATGCTTGAAAACAAAGCTGTTAATCTTCTGGTTTTCGGTATTGGCCCGGAAAGTCATCGTTTTCACAATCTTGTAAAAAATTATCCTGAAAACATAATCTTTTACAATCAAACCTTTTCACAGCAGAAAAAATACCAGATGCTGAAGGGTGCAAAAGCCTTTCTCTTCCCATCTCAATACCCGTCCGAGGCCTTTGGTATAGCCCAGCTTGATGCCATGGCCATGAAAAAAACCATCATCAATACAAAACTCCCAACGGGAGTAAACTGGGCAGCACCGGACGGTGTATGCGCCATAACCATTGAAGCCGGGAACGTAAAAGCCCTTGCGGAAGCCATGCAAGGATGCGAAGAAGGTAAATTCAATCTGCAGGAACTGGGGGAGGCAGGAAGAAAACGGGTGGAAGATTATTTTGACGAAGCAGTAATAAAAAAAGAATTTTTTAAAATCGTTAACTCAACCTTAAATAAAAAAAACTTTACAATTACTGATAAAATTCATTAAGTTTTTTATAAACACTCATGAATCTGGGCACTGGGCTCACACCGTTCCAGACAACAAAAAACCCACAATATGCGGTGGTTTACTGACAATTAAAAGCACATGATATTGTATGCCGGAATGGTGTGAGCCCAGTGCCAAATCCGGAAGACCACCTTCAAACCTCCTGAAAAAAATCATTCCCTGCGCAGAATATATGGCTGTCTTCTTCTGCTAAAAACAAAGCCCGTCCCGGTGTCTTCTATAGTCCGCTTCCACCATCATGCGGCAAAGTTCCTCCAAGCCAGTATGGGAATCCCAGCCCAGCTCCTTCTTTGCCCTGGAAGCATCACCAACAAGAACATCCACCTCCGTCGGGCGATAGAACTTAGGATTCACCCGCACACGGACCTTTCCCGTATCCCGATCAAAGCCTTCTTCATCCAGCCCCTCGCCCCGCCACAGAATTTCCATACCCGAGGCCCGGAAAGCCAGATTAACAAATTCCCGTACGGTATGGGTACGCCCCGTGGCCAAGACATAGGAGCCGGGTTTTTCCACCTGCAGCATCTTCCACATTCCCTCTACATATTCTTCGGCATACCCCCAGTCCCGACGGGCATTCATATTCCCCAGCTCCAGAGTGCCTTTTTTTCCAAGGCTGATCTTTGCAACGGTATCGCTGATTTTACGGGTGACAAACTCCATGCCCCGCAAAGGGGATTCATGGTTGAAAAGAATACCGCTGGCGGCAAAAATACCATAAGCATCCCTGTAATTCACCGTCATCCAGTGGGCATAAAGCTTGGCCGCGCCATAGGGATTGCCGGGATAAAAGGGCGTTTTTTCATTCTGGGGAGATTGCAGGGCTTTTCCAAACATTTCTGAAGTGGAAGCCTGATAAAACCGAATCTTTGGATTCACAATGCGGATGGCTTCCAGAAGATTAACAGGCCCAAGACCCGTAATATGGGCTGTTGCCAGGGGCTGGTCAAAGGACACCCCCACAAAACTCTGGGCTGCCAGATTGTAGATTTCATCCGGCTCTATATCTTCCACCAGCCTCACCGAAGCCGCAGCATCGGTGAGATCATACTCCACAAGGTGAAGGTTGGGATGCTCCAGCACGCCCAGAGATTCCATACGCCAGAAATTTGAGGAACTGCTACGGCGATAAGCCCCGTAAACCTCATAGTTTTTATTCAGAAGCAATCTTGCAAGATAAGCCCCGTCCTGGCCTGTTACTCCCGTAACCAGTGCTTTTTTCATGAAAAAACTCTCCGTATTGTTCCATGGATTCTATCTAGCCGACAAAGCGAATCAGCAGAAAACCACCTATCAGAAGTATCACAAAAAGAATGGCCAGTCTGTCAAAGTAACGTTCGATAAAGGCCCGTATACCGGGGCCGAATTTCCAGATAAGAACCGCAACGAGAAAAAAACGTGCAGCCCTGGAAAAAACAGAAGCTGTGATAAAAACCGGCAGACTGATGGCAAACATGCCTGCAGCAATGGTGAAAACTTTATAAGGTATGGGAGAGAATCCTGCAATGGCAACGGCCCAGGCATCATAATTATTGTAAAGCTCTCCGATGCGGGCCACCTGCTCCTCTGCCCCGTAAAAGGCGACAATGGGTGCGCCTATGCTGCCCATAAAAAACCAGCCTATACCATAGCCTGCAATGCCACCAAGGACAGAACCTGCCGTACAGACCCCAGCATAAAAAAAGGCTCTGGAAGGCCTTCCCACACAGAGGGCAATGAGAAGAATATCCGGTGGAATGGGAAAAAATGAGGATTCTGCAAAGGCAATTATAAAAAGGGCCAGAACTCCCCACGGGGAGTCCGCCCAGCTTAAAACCCAGTTATAGAGACGACGCAGCACAAAACCAGCCTTTCCGTTGAAATGATTGAATAATCATATATAATCCGCCAAGGTGATTTTTAAGTCTTATAGCCATAACTGGCACCAATAAGGCTGGACCTAGCCTGTAACTTTTAAGATATTCCAGTACAGACAGATCTGCTATAAAAAACGGTGCAGATTGATGCATCCGTCAAACAAAACCCAAGGTACTATCCAAAAGGCTTTTTTCTGAAACCATCATAAAACGTTTTACTATAAAGGCCACCATACCGGAAATCAAGTTTCTAAACTAATATTTGTTCGAAATCCGTGCAGAATTTATCAAGCGTGGGACCAAAAGCACCTTGGGATTCCTTCAGTGATAGCAAAATCAGCCGCAGAAAAATCCTTACCCACCCTGAAACCCTTAGCAATTAAGGCAATACTGTCTCCGAAGAAAATCTGGTTAAAAGAAACAAAAAAAGATGTCGAAGCAAGAATTCTTACCTTGCTTCAGGCATCGGAGGGCATTGATAGAGATGGGAAAACAAAACAGCTGTCAAGCTGATTGCCATGGCTGACATGACAGGTATGATTCCGTAAAAAAAAGCCGCATATGCTCTCAAAAGAACATAAGCGGCTTTTTTTATTAGAATAATTTTGGAATCAGTGAAGACGGGGCTGGATCAGGTCATTTTCAATACGCGCTGCAATCACAAGCGCCTGACTCATGAGATCATGGATGGCAAAAAGTTCTTTTTTCAACTGACGGATACCACCATTGGGAAGGGAAGGCAGGGAAGCTTCGGCAAAAAGATCAGAGAGGACTTTGGACTTGGCCGAAAGGCTGTCCATGCGCTCGGAAAAGGCGGCCACTTCATCGGCCCACTTGCGAAGCTCTGTTTTATGCTCTTTGTTCTGACCTGCAAATACGGGCTGAATGGCGCTGATGTCATAATCCGGGCTGCGAAAGGTGAGGGAAAACATGATTGCATACTCCTTATAAAACATGGGTTGTACCGCTCATCCGCCTCTGGCGGTCTGCGGAGTTATCGGGGTTCTCCCCTTTTTTTTTGCTTCTGCTTAACTGCAGGAACACAAGGCTCCTGAATGAACACTCTTGTCTGCAAAAGCATTTTCAATGCCACGCATAAAAAAACGCCTTCATAAAAAGTCAAAAAAACGCACATGGACATGTAAGCGACTGATATAAAATCTGATAAAATCTTTCAGCATCTGCTTTTCTTTTTCATCCTGCCACAGAAAGACCTTCCGCATCAGCCAAAGAAACAGACAAAAAACGAACATTAGCCATACAATTATGGTACAGGCGCATTCTTGCTGAACAAAAATAGAAAAAATCTATCCAAATACAAACACCCATTGAAAGGAACGATTTGATCCCGGCCAGCCCCATTGCCTATATCTATGGGCCACAGGGGTATTCATACAGAAAAGCTTGACCCGTTGGAGCCATACTCCGGCAAGCAGAAGAGGTCAGGAAAAAATAACCGCATAAAAAACCTTCACCGTTTTCTTTTTAAAAATCAGCGGTGATTTCATCCATATTACCTGAACACGAGGAGAAAAAAGACTGATGAAAAACTATTTTTCCACCCGATGGGGCATCATTGCCGTAGGTGCCCTCATCGGCCTTCTGGCGGCACTTTTGCAAAAAATGGGAAACCCGCCCAACATGGGGATCTGTGTGGCCTGCTTTGAAAGGGACATTGCAGGGGCTTTAGGTCTGCACAGAGCAGAGGTGGTGCAGTACATGCGCCCTGAAATCATGGGCTTTGTACTCGGCTCCCTTGTGGCAGCCCTTCTTGCCAGGGATTTTCGGCCCCGCACTGGCTCAGCACCCGTGATTCGCTTTGCCTTAGGCTTTTTTGCCATGATCGGTGCCCTTATTTTCCTTGGTTGTCCATGGCGGGCTTTGCTCCGGCTGGCCGGCGGGGACTGGAATGCAATTTTTGGACTTTTAGGGCTTGCGGGTGGTGTTTTCATCGGCACCCTCTTCCTGAGGGGCGGCTACAATCTGGGGCCTGCAAAAAAAGCTCCGAAATTTGTGGGCTTTGCCATGCCCCTTATCATGGCAGGCCTTCTGGTTCTGGCCTTTATGAATCCACCCATGGCAGGAGAAGGTAAAAGCGGGGTTCTCTTCTACAGCCTCAAAGGCCCCGGTGCCATGTATGCCCCACTTTTAATCGCCCTTGCCATAGGCCTTCTTGTGGGTGGTCTTGCCCAGAGAAGCCGTTTCTGCACCATGGGTGCCCTGCGGGATCTCATCCTTTTTAAACAGATGCACCTCTTCTCAGGACTCATAGCCCTTGTGGCGGTGGCTTTTCTTGCCAATCTTGCCTTCGGGCAGTTTAATCCGGGATTTGAGGGCCAGCCCGTGGCCCACAGCATGGGGATATGGAACTTCATGGGAATGGTGCTGGCAGGCCTTGCCTTTGTTCTGGCAGGGGGTTGCCCCGGCCGTCAGCTCTTTCTTTCCGGAGAGGGGGACGGAGACGCAGCCATCTTTGTGGTGGGCATGATTGTGGGTGCCGCCTTTGCCCATAACTTTGCCATGGCCAGTTCTCCTGCGGGTATCGGTGCCAACGGCATCACGGGCCTTGTCATCGGCCTTGTGGTCTGCCTTGGGATAGGTTTTTTTGGCATGCGGAAACAGGCCTGAGGCAAAAAAGACCCTTCCAGGGCCTTCCTTTCACCCCGGCCGCTCTGGCTTCGAGAGCCTCAGCCACCACCCGGAGAAAGAGGGAAAAAAAGGGGTTTCCCAAAATAAACTTTTCACGGCCGGTATCCGGCCTATCCATAAAGGAGATTTTCCATGACAGAAATTCTTGATGAACGGGGACTTTCCTGCCCCCAACCCGTACTGGACACCCTGAAAGCCCTGCCCTCGGTTCAGGGTGGAAAACTAAGCGTACTGGTGGACACGGAAGCCGCAAGGGAAAATGTGGCCAGAGCCGCCGAATCCAAAGGATGGCAACTGGCATCCGTGGAGGAAAAAGATGGCGAATACACCCTGCATCTGGTAAAAAACGCCTGACCTTTACTTTAAAGGAAGACCATGGCAGCACGAAAACCACTCGCCACTGCTTTCTTCAGATACAGGGCAGCCATAAAATCCTGACTCCATCCACCCGCTAAAAAATTCTTTTAGCGGGTGTTTTCAAAAGCTACCCCTCTGCTGGCACATTTAAGGAAAGTCCATGTTTTTCAGAAAACTCTTCGGTAGAAAAAAAGCAAAGACTTCCCGGGCCGACCGGGGCATGCTCCTTTTTGACCACACCTCCGATGTGATACAGGCGGAAAATATTCTCAAGGCCGAGGGCTGGACCATTAAAGTCATGGGACCACCACCGGAAATCCAGAGGGGATGCGACCTTGTGGTGGAATTTCCCCTCATGGAACAGATGCGCATTCTGGAAACCCTGAAAAGCGCCAAGGTTCACCCCGTGGACGTGGTGCCCGTAACCGGGCCTCTCCTTTCCCCTGTGGATCTTTTCCACACCAAGGATTTCGGAGAATACCTCATGGTCCGGGCAGCCAACATGAAAATCACCATAGAGAAAAAAAGCCGCATGATTGTAAATATTTCCGGTGGAGGTTGCCCGGATGTGCCCTTTCTGGCGGACCAGCTAACGGGCAAAATTCTGGAAGATGCCCCCCAGCCCCGGGAAATCGGGCATACCCTCTGCGGATATGCTCTGCAGCTTGCCTATGAGGAGATCAAACGCCAATGCTTGTGATTGCAGGAACCGTACCCGATCTGAACTTTCCTCTGGTTACAGGACCGGCCCGCCTTGAGGGCGACAGTCTGAAGGTGGGAGATCATCTTATCCCCGTTCTCAGGGGTACACCAGCCCTTGTGGCTGCGGCCATCCGGACGGCGGAGGTTGTGGGAGACCAATCTCCCCATGTGATTCTGGCAGGAGATACGGGCAGAGGCGGAGGCAGCCGTCTTGTCTATCGGCACATAGTGGAAAATGCCCAGAGCTTTGCAGGCACAACCCTTACCTTCCACTATCTCCAGCCCGACGTGGACTGGCACAACCGCATCCTCATGGCTCTGGATGCCCTTTCCCTGCAGCCTGTGCGCATTGCGGATGCAGGATTCATGTATGCTGCAAAAATGAGCGGTTATGCCGCATCCTATGATCTTTTCACCCCTGATGTGGGCGAGCTGGCCTTCCTTGCCGATGAAAAAGCGCCCCATCCCTTTTATACCAGAGGCTTTATTCTCCATCAGGATCAGAACGCGCCGGAACTCATAGAAAGGGCCTATGCCCATGACAATGCCGCAAGGTACCTTCTGGTGAAGGGGGCTGTTGACATGTTTGCCTCCGGAGAAAAAATTCACTGGCGCATAGACAGCCCCGGCTGCGAAGTGATGGAGGCCATGGGCGGCACAGGAGACACCATCACGGGAATGGCCTCCGCCCTTATTGCTTCGGGTATTGATATGGAAAAGGGCTGCCACATGGCAGCCCTTGCCAACCGCCATGCAGGAATGCTGACAAGCCCCACACCCGCAACCCAGGTGGCGGAAATTGTCCGGGCCATTCCACAGGCTCTGGCAAGCTTGCAGAAGGGCTGAGAAAGCCCATACTTTTTTTGTACCCCCCTGTTCCTTTTATGGGAAAAACTGTACCCATAAAAAATGAAAACAACTGTATCTGTTTTTTTTTCTGTCAGGGGCATAGGGTGGGTGCATGAAAAGGGAAACGCAGGATAAAAAATACCGTTACGAAGAAGTCCAGCACCGCATGATGCAGATGGTGGCGAGGGCCTGGGACAAAAAGGGAGAAGTCCTGCTCTGCGGCTCTTTTTCCAAAACACTGGCTCCGGGCTACCGGGTTGGATGGCTGGCCGCCGGACGTTTCCGGGAGCAGGCCTTCCGCCTCAAAATAATGGTCTCTCTGGCTTCAGCCAGCCCCACCCAGCTTGCCGTGGCAGAATTCCTCCACTCCGGAGGCTATGAGCATCACCTACGCCATATCCGCAGAATCTATGCAAAAAAAACAGCGGCCATGGCCGATACCATCCACCGTCATTTTCCTGCGGGCACCCGCATCACCCGTCCCCAGGGAGGATTCACCCTCTGGGTGGAAATGCCGGAATCCGTCAATTCCATGGTGCTTTATGAAAAAGCCATGGCTGAAGGCATCAGCATTGCGCCCGGCTCCCTTTTTTCCACCACCTCCCATTTCAGCCACTATGTGCGCCTCAATGCGGCCGCATGGTCGGACCGGAACGCATGGGCTGTGGAAACCCTCGGAAAGACAGCCCGGACCCTGATGGACAGTTCCTGAAAAAATTCCGGCAAGATAATGTTCAGGCCGCTTCCGGGATTAAAAATACCCGGGAATTGATCCCTAAGCCCATCAGCCATGCACAGCACTTTTTACCGGCTGGTGTTTTGTCATAAAGGCTTATCCCAAGGAGTCTCATCCATGCGCAATATTCTTTTTTATACCTTCACGGTTCTCATCTGGGGATCCACCTGGATTGCCATCACCTTTCAGCTGGGAGACATGGACCCCATGGCTTCCGTGGCCCTGCGCTTCTGTCTGGCCTCCCTGCTACTTCTCTTTTTCTGCTTTTTCAGACGGATCCGAATGCGTTTTTCACCCAAAGAACACATTGCCATGGCCCTGCAGGGCTTCTTTCTCTTTGGTCTGAACTACTGGTTCATCTACCTTTCGGAGCTTCACATCACAAGTGGTCTGGCTGCTGTTCTTTTTTCCACCATTGTGCTCATGAATGTAATCAATGCCGCCCTTTTCCTTGGCAACAAGGTCAGGATGGAAGCCATCTGGGCTGCGGTTCTCGGCCTGACTGGCATTGTTCTTGTCTTTTGGCCGGAGCTTAACGGATTTCATCTTTCCGACAGCGGACTCAAGGGGGCTTTATTCTGTCTGGCCGGAACATGGCTGGCCTCCATAGGCAACATACTTTCCGCCAGAAACCAGAAAAAAAGCCTGCCCATAATCCAGACCAACGCCTTTGGCATGGGATATGGCGGTATAATTATGGTCTTTTTTTCCATTGTACTTGGAAAAAGCCTGATTCCTCCCTTCACCTTCACTTATATGAGCTCCCTCTTCTACCTTGCCGTCTTCGGCTCCATTCTGGCCTTTGGCTGTTACCTCAGCCTTGTGGGCAGCATAGGACCGGAAAAGGCCGCCTATGCCACCCTTCTTTTCCCCATTGTGGCCCTTGGTTTTTCAACATTTTTAGAAGGCTATCAGTGGAGTATTTCCGCTGCTGCTGGTGTGGTGCTGATTCTTGGGGGCAATTTCCTCATGATGAGAAAAAAGAAAACCATTGAGAATGACAATAAAATTTTTCCTCTTCCTGAGCCGGATACGGCCCCCATGGAAAAACAGGCGGCATGAAAAGGTAGAGAAACCGTCCCATACAAATTCTGCGTGAAGCTTCTTTCTTTTGTACTGCCCCCTTGTAAGGCCGCAGTGAATCCGCTAATCTTTTCACTGGCATAAATTCAGGAGGCAGAAATGGAAAAACAGATTCTTGAAGCACGGGACATGGACCGCATCCTGACCCGCATGGCCTATGAAATTCTGGAGCGCTATCCGGATACGGACAGGCTTGCTCTGGTGGGCATCCACACCCGCGGAGTCTTTCTTGCGGAAAGGCTGGCCCGTTATATTTACGAAATTGCAGATCTTCCCGTAAAACAGGGAACCCTGGACATTACCCTCTACAGGGACGACTGGACCCGCATTTCCCATCACCCCATACTGCGTTCCACCAATATCCCCTTTGATGTGGACGGCATGGATGTGGTTCTGGTGGATGATGTTCTGTACACGGGCCGTACCACAAGGGCTGGCATGGATGCCCTCATCGATTTTGGCAGACCCCGCCATGTAGGCCTTGCCGTGCTGGTGGACCGGGGGCATAGGGAGCTTCCCATCCATGCGGATTTTGTTGGCCGGCGTGTGGAAACGGAAAAACATCAGACAGTGAATGTGCGTGTTGTTGAAGAAGACGGAGAAGATCTGGTTCTGGTGGAGGTATTGTGAAGCTTCTGGGAAAAAAAGAACATCAGACCATAAAAAATCTGAAGATGGCCATTCTGATTGTATCCAGCACACGAACCCCTGAAAACGATAAAAGCGGCAACTGGATGGCAAAGGAAATCAAACGGGAAGGGCACACGCTGGTTTCCCGAAGAATTATTCCCGACGATTTTCTGGCCATCGGCGGTGCTGTACTGGATGCGGTACGCATGGATCAGGCAGATGCCGTTATTGTCAGCGGTGGTACTGGACTGACCCGTATGGATGTAACCATAGAAGCCTGCCGCCCCCTCTTTCATAAAGAGCTGACCGCCTTTGGTCCCCTTTTTGCCCGCCTTTCCTTTGAAGAAATCGGAGCTGCTGCCATGCTGTCCAGAGCTTCTGCGGGAAGTATCGGCGAAAGTGCCGTTTTCTGCATTCCCGGCAGCCTGAAGGCCTGCAAACTGGCCTGCAGAGAGTTAATTTTCATGGAAGTTGGGCATCTGGTTGCCCACCTGAGAAACTGATAAGGGAGATTTTTAAGATATGCTTATGGCATCCATTGAGAAGTTTTTAGCAGACTGGACTGTGGACGGTGCAGGCATCAAACCTGTATTTGAAAATTATCTGAGACTTCTTACGGAAAAAGAAGGAGTTGAACTGGATTTCAACGAACGCGCCGGAGTCAGCTACTCCCTCCGGGCCAGACACGTAAACCAGAAAAGCCGCAGTCTTTTTGCCATGGTGGACATTATTGACGACGACCCTGAAAACCGCTGGCTTTCCGTATGCTTTTACGGTGACATGGTTACAGACCCCGATGAGCTGGGCGATCTGGTTCCGGGCGGACTCCTTGGCGAGGACGGCCACTGTTTTGACTTAGAAGATGCCGAAGGCGCGGACTACCTTCAGGCAAGACTGGAAGAAGCCTGCAGCAATGCAGCCAAAGGATAAAGTCATTTACCCTTATCTGATACTTCGGTCTTCCGGTTTCCTTCCCCCATATTCTGCTGACAGTTAGTGCTGCTTATGTCAGCGAGCCATTCCACAATCCATTCCAAAGGAGCAAACCCCCATGAAAAGTGTTATGGTAAAAGAAGTAATGATCCCCTTAAGTGAATACAGCACCGTTTCCGGCGAACAGAGTCTCTATGATGCCATGCTTGTGCTGGAGGAAGCCCTGAACCGCATGAAGGCCACCTGCGGTGAAGGCCACAGAGCCGTGCTGGTTTATGATGAAAAAAATGAAATTGTGGGCAAACTCAGCCATCTGGATGTGCTGAGGGCCCTGGAACCCAAATATTTTGAAGTCGGCGATGGCAGCCCCATGTCCTTAGGGCTTTCCCGATTCGGTCTGAGCCCCAAATTCATGAAAGGCCTGCTGGATCAGTTCCGGCTCTGGGACAAGCCTCTGAAGGACATTGCCAGAAAAACTTCTAAAATCAAGGTCAAGGATGTCATGTATACCCCGTCCGCCGGTGAGTATGTGGATGAAGAGGCAAGCCTTGATGAAGGAATTCATCAATTACTTCTGGGCCAGCACCAGTCGCTGCTGGTAACCCGGGGGGAAGAGCACGCCACCGTTGTGGGCATTCTTCGCCTTGGTGATGTTTTCATGAAAGCCGTTGAACTGATTAAGGAAGAAAAGGAAGGCTGAAAGTAATTATTCAGCACAGTTTTATAAGTATCATACCTGCAAGGCAGACGCACAGGCAGCCAGGGTGCCTTGCAATAGAGCTGAGCCCATGAAATTACAATGTTGGAATTTCTGAATAAAATGTGTTGAACAGTTAGGGCTGAAAAAACCCGCAACCGCCATGGGGGGAAGAGCATCCTCCGGCGGTTGCTTTTTTATATACTGCAAAGTACAAATTATCTATAAAACTGTTCATACAATCCAAATCAGTTAAAAGAAAGATTATGCTCCATGGAAAAGACAAAACTGGAAGCCTGCAGACAGCGCCTTGAAGAACGCTTGGAAGAAATACTGAAAAATCAAGCCTTTTCAAAGGAAGAAAATTCTCCTCTGGAGCTGGATCAGGCCCGGGTAGGAAGGCTTTCCCGGATGGATGCCATGCAGCAGCGGGCCATGTCCAAAGCAACATCCTCAATGCTGAATGCGGAAAAAAACCGCATAGAAATAGCATTAAAAAGGATTAAAGCCAATGATTACGGATACTGTATGCACTGTGACGAAGAAATCGGTCCAGGCAGGCTTTCCGTAGACCCCAGTATTTTGATATGCATAAGCTGCGCCCGTTTAGCAGAAAGTTCAGCATAGGCAGGAACAGCCTGATGCATTCTGGCGGCTAAGCCTCCGGTTTCTTCAGCGGCCTCTGTCAGAATCTCTTATGCCGGGGGGGCCTTGACAGGATTTTTCGGGATACGGATTTTCCTTTTTTCCGTAATTCTGCAGGGCCGGTACAGGGTAATGGTATGGCCGATGCTGCCAACCAGAACAGCTTTGCTTTTTTCAATAATTTCAAGACAAAGGGCATCTTTACTCTCCTTTTCCTTAAAATCATTGAAACGAACCTTTATGAGTTCGTGGGCATGCAGGGCTTCTTCGATGGAAGCCAGTAAAGGAGGTGTAACCCCATGCTGACCGATTATTACAACCGGTTTCATGTGGTGGGCCAGGCCTTTGAGATATTGTTTCTGAAACCCTTTAAGTTCTGTCATGATTACTTCCTTTATAAAAAATATTTCCACAGTTATTCTGCAGAAAAAGAGAATGCCAATTTTTCTCGCCAACATCAAACCTTTTGCACCAATACCTTTTAAATGACAAGGGTTTTTGTTATAAGTGAAATAATCACCCTCCGATGGCTTCATCTGGCCCCGGAATGAAGCATTCTCCACGGAACCTTTCCAAGGAAAACCAGCCATGGCAACCCCCATCCCGCCACCTCCTCCCTGGACTCCAAGGGTCGATAAAAAGAAGAGTGGAAAAAAGACCGGCCTGATCCGGAACTTCTATGATTATATAATTGCCAGCCCCATAATAATGACCATCGTTGTTTTTTTAGGATGTACCCTTCTTGTTGTAAGCCTCACCATGCACTGGGATTATTATTCAGACTCCTTCCGGGAAGAGGTCATGGCAGAAGCCCATGGTGTTCTGATGGATATCCTTCTCATCGGCGTAGTGCTTTTCTGGTTTCAGCAGAAGGGAAGAAACCTGATGGAAAAACGCCATTACAGGGATGAAATCGATGACTTCAGAAACTGGGAGAGTGAAGAAGCAGCCAGAAAAACCAGAGGCAATATCAGAAGACTGAACAAATATGGCGTCACCCGAATGGACCTGAACAACTGCTACCTGAGGAGCATGGACCTGCAGGGCGTGGATTTTTCAGGAAGTTACCTCTGGAGTGCGGATCTGAGCTGGACGGATCTTAGAAAAAGTATCTTTGAAGATGCCAATCTTGAGAATGTAAACCTTGAGGCCGCCAACCTGACGGGTGCCAATCTGAATCGGGCCTATTTATGGAAAACCAACCTTGAAAGCGTGGATCTTCAGCATTCTTTCCTGGAATATGCCATGCTCCGGGAATCCCGTCTTGCAAAGGCAGACCTTGCCGGAGCCAGCCTTCTTTATGCGGATCTTACGGGGGTTAATCTGGAAGATGCCAACCTAATGGGTACTGATCTGCGCTATGCCTGCATGGAGCATAGCTGCCTGGATGGTGCGGATCTCCGGGGTGCAAACCTTGAAAATGCCACAGGCCTTAGCGTGGATTCCTTTCTGCGCATCCGCAGTTTACAGGGCGCCATGCTGGACAGGGATCTGGAAACGGAAGTCAGAGAACGCCTTCCGGATGTCTTTCTGCCACCGGATGATACGGAAGACTGGTAATGAATAGTGGAGAGTGGGTTTTTGTAGGGGCAGGCCCCCGTGCCTGCCCTACCGGCTCCGACTGATCGAGGGTCTGTTGTTAAGGATTTTAAGGTCGTTAAGGTCGTTAAGGTCGTTAAGATCTTTAAGATCTTTAAGGTCGTTAAGGTCTTTAAAGTCTTTAAAGTCCTTAAGGAAGGTGAGGAAAAAAGGCCAGATAACCCTCTCAGGCATCATAACCTAAAGCGGTACGCAGAGCTGTAAATGCCTCCGTATCCGGCGCTGAAAAAGAAACGATTCCCTTTATATCCCCACTCTCTTTTGCCCCTTCCCCTTGTAAGTCCATCTCAGGCCCAAAGCAGGATGATCCGGCCCCGGTTCTCACTTCTTTAACCCACATGGGTCCCTTAAGGCTTGAAAAGCAGAAAAAGTGTTCCGCCCTTTCAAGATCTTCCCAAAAAATCTTTTTTTCATGAATTTCAAAACCCAAGGACCTGAAATATTCCATGGCCTTCTGTCGGGTAATGCCCGGAAGAACGGGACCTGTGGGGATTAATATATTTGTTTCGGAAACCAGCATAATACTGCTGAAGGAGCCTTCCAGAAGACTTCCGTCCGGAGCCTGAATAAGAACTTCATCCGCCCCCGCAGCCACGGCCTTTTCCCTTGCTCTGGCAAAGAAAACATAGGCCATGCTCTTATGTCTGGCCATGGGAGAATAAAAGGGCTCCGGATGGAAGCAGAGGATCAGACCGTCCCGGCTTTGAGGAATATCAAGGGGCCTCAGCATGGCCGTAAGGGAAAGAAGATTTCCCCCCGTATCCATGGCCATGAGGTGAAGCTGCCCCCTTTCCGCAGCTTCCGGATTTTTACGACAAAGCATACTGATAATATCTTCCCAGTTCACAGAAGGCAGGCCCTTTCCCGTCACCACCGGTGCCGACAGCCTAAATCGCTCTGTATGCTCCTCAAGATGCAGGGCTTTCCCCCGTATCATGGCAATGGTTTCAAAAACCCCCCTGCCATGGCGCAGAACCGGAGTGTCTGCCATAATTTTTGCCTCGGAAAGGGGAAGAAAACGTCCGTCCTGCCACAGCTCAGTTTCCTTTTCCTTTTCCTCAAATTCCGGTTTAAGACCAAAAGCCTTAAAAAAGGGAGCTGCCTTGTGCAGGGTTTCTTTATATTCCTCTTTTGGATCAGAATCCCAGACCACCCCTCCGCCCGTGGAATAATGGGCCTTCCCGTCCTTGCAGATCACCGTGCGGATGGCCACATTGAGATCCATGCTGCCATTAAAACCAAGGTAGCCCAAGGCTCCGGTATAGGCGTGGCGGCGTCCGGGCTCCAGCTCATCAATCAGCTCCATGGCCCGTATCTTGGGACAACCCGTGACAGAGCCCGGCGGAAAGGTAGCTTTCAGGATATCCCCCGGCCCGGTCCCCTTTTCCACCTGTGCAGAAACCACAGCCACCCTGTGGAAAAGATGGGGCCAGACTTCCGTACGTGCGGGAACATCAACACGAACACTGCCGGTCACGGCAATCCGGCCCAGATCATTTCGCACCAGATCCACAATCATGGCCAGTTCTGCCCCGTCCTTTATGCTTTCTTCCAACTCTTTTTTCAGGAGGGCATCTTCTTCCGGAGTTTTTCCCCTGGGCCTTGTGCCCTTAATGGGGTGACTTTCTATCCTTTGGCCCTTCATTTTTAAAAAACGTTCCGGCGAAAGGGATGCCAGCTGGAAATCTCCGGCCTGCAGAAATACGGAAAAGGGCTGGGGGGCAGCTTCCTGCATTTTCAAAAATAGGGTCCAGGCCGACCCCTTAAAAGCAAGGGAAAAACGCTGGGAGAGATTGACCTGATACACCTCTCCTTTCCCTATATGATCCCGGATACAGGCTACGGCATTCCGGTACATCCGGGGCGTGAAGGTGGAAGAGAGAGCGCCGTGGTGAGGAATCAGTTGCCGGGTAGATTCAACTCCGGAAATATAAGCATTTTTTATTTCCACCTCCCCATGGGCTAAAGATTCCTTGCCGGAAAACTCGGAAAAAGCTCTGAAGGATTTGAGAATATCTTCAAAATCATCCAGCATACGCAGGGCCTTTTCTGCTTGTTCATTCTCAAGATAAAGGGCTTTCACCATAATCTTTTTTTCCGCCCTCTGCTTCCAGACCACAAGCCTTGGGGCAAAAAGCCTGTATCCGGGCAGAAAAAGATCATCCATCACCGTATCCGGCAGATTTTCCATATGGTTTTTAAGGTCATAGGAAAAAAAACCAAAGAGACCGAAGGGAAGACCATCCTCTCCATCGCCATCAAAGGCACAGGCCTCCATTACCCTGTCCAGAAGCTCTAAGGGAAAAGGGCTTTCTGCTTTTCCATATTCTGAAATTACTACTGTCTTATCCTTTTCACATGAAAGCTCCAGAAAGGGCTGACAGGCAAGACCGTGGATGCTGGCTTCCGGGTGCTCTCCTCCGGAAAGAAAAACCATGCTGCCCTTCTGATCCTGAAAAAGGGCGGTGAGATCCTGAAAATCTTCTTCAAAATCAAAACTCCGGCTAAAAAACCCGGCAGGTCTGGAAACAAAAGAAAGGTCCATGATCAGAGCACCCCCAGAAAATTAAGGGCCATTTGATGGCCATACTCGCTTAAAAAACTTTCCGGATGAAACTGCAGGCCAAAAAGGGGAAAATCTCTGTGAAAAAGAGCCATGGGGGTGCCATCTTCACTGCGCCCGCATATGCACAAGGGACTTTTCTCCGGGATCTCCACACAGAGGGAATGATATCGACAGGCGGTAAAGGGGCTGGGAATATTTTCAAGAACACCCCGGCCTTCATGGGTGATCATACTCGTTTTTCCGTGCACCGGCTCTGGCGATAAGATGGTTTTTCCGCCAAAGTGTTCTGCAATGCACTGCATTCCAAGGCAGATGCCAAGGATTGGAATTTTATCCGAAAAATACTCCAGCACCTCCATGGAAACTCCGGACCGCCTGGGATCATCAGGACCGGGACCGATAATGATGCCAGCCGGTTCTGTATCTATAATTTCAGACAGGACAGTATTGCTGCGCAGCACCAGAGGCTTTTGACCTGCCATGGCAAAGAGCTGTACAAGGTTGAAGGTGAAGGAATCGAAATTATCTATAAGGATAAGGGGTTTCATGAAAGACTTTCCGGGATTTGCTGCGATTCCCGAATCTGTGATTATGAAAATTACAGGGCATTCCACAATGGAAATGTTTAACAGGTACAATACCTTTGATAACGATTACAACATCACTTGCAAACAGCCTGGGTGTCTGTGCATCTGCCTGACAGGTATGATACCTATAAAACATTCGGAACCATTACAAAAAAAATCCTGAAAGCCTGTTTCTGGCCTTCAGGATCTTTAGGAATTTCAATTGGTACCGGAGGAGAGACTCGAACTCTCAAGGGCATAAGCCCGGCGGATTTTGAGTCCGCTGCGTCTACCAATTCCACCACTCCGGCATCTGCGTTGTTTTTTTAGTGCAAAGTCCTGTTTTTGTCAATCACTTTGCCGTTTTTCGCAAGAGTGCCTTATGAATGTCTGCGGCAGAAACCGCCCCTTCCCTCAGAATGCGGGGAGGGGAAAACGTCGTATCCACCACAGTTGAACCTTTGCCGCCATGAAGGATACCTGCATCCAGAATACAGTCTGCGGCTGCCATCAGTTCCGGAGCCAGATCTTTTACGGATGCACTGCCCGGCATGCCGGACAGATTGGCGCTGGTGCCTGTGATGGGACACCCTGCTGCCCGCACAAGGGCCGCTGCCACTGGATGTTCCGGCACGCGGATACCTATTTTACCGGTTCCCGCAGTCAGGCTTTCCGGCAGATGATTTTTTGCCCGAAAAACAAGTGTGAGGCGACCCGGCCAGAAGGTGTCCATGAGCAGTCGGGCTTCTTCGGAAACCTCTTTCACATGGCTGAGGGCGGCTTGTCTGTCTTTCACCAGTATGAGTAAAGGATTGCTTTCCGGTCTGCCCTTGGCCGCAAAAACCCTTTCAATGGCTTCCGGATTCATGGCATCCACACCCATACCGTAGAGGCAGAAGGTCGGGAAAATAACCAGACCTCCCTTTCGGATACATAAACCGGCCTTTTCCACCACTACTGCGTCCTCAGGGGAAGAAGCCATGGAAAAGATTCTGTGCTGAGACCACGCCGTATCAGGAAACAAGGGCCTTTGCCTTTGCTTCTACTTTTTCCGCCATTTCTTTTTTGTAGTCCGTCAGTTTTTCTGCCAGATCCGCATCGGCAATGGCCAGCATCTGTACGGCAAGGATACCGGCATTGTAGGCACCGGGTTTTCCAATGGCAACGGTGGCCACAGGCACTCCGGGGGGCATCTGAACCGTGGAGAGAAGGGCGTCCAGCCCCTGAAGTGCGGAAGAATCAATGGGTACACCGATGATGGGCAGGGTGGTACCTGCGGCCATGGCACCTGCCAGATGAGCAGCATGACCCGCACCGGCAATGATCACACCCATGCCCTTGCCCCTTGCAGAAGAGGCAAAGAGAGCAGCCTTTTCCGGTGTTCTGTGGGCGGAAGCAATGGTCATCTCATAGGGAACGTCAAATTTTTTGAGTACGCTGACCACTTCCATCATAACGGGAAGATCGGAGTCGCTGCCCATAACAATACCCACTCTGGGCGCACGGTCCTGCTTTTCAATGGCTTTCATGGCAATATCCTTTCTAAAATGACTATCTTTAAATGAAATACGGGAAACAGCTTGGTAAGCGTTGGCTGCTGCCAGCTTCACATCGTCTCCAAGGGCGCTGACACCCAACACTCTGCCACCGCTGGATACAACGGCTCCTTTATCCGTGGCCGTACCCGCATGGAAAACCACGGTGTCCGGAAGAGTTGCAGCGTCTTCAAGGCCAATAATGGTTTCACCTTTATCATAGCTGCCCGGATATCCGCCTGCTGCCATGACAACGCATACGGCAGCCCTTGGGTCCACCTTCAGGGAACAGGTGTGCAGGCGTTCTTCCACCACGGCTTCCATTAATTCCACAATGTCAGACTGTATTCGCAGCATCAGGGGCTGGGTTTCAGGATCACCAAAACGGGCGTTGAATTCCAGCACCCTGATCCGATCCCTGTGGATCATCATTCCAGCATAGAGCACGCCCTTGAAGGGACGGCCTTCTGCAGCCATGGCCCTGACAGCAGGTTCCAGCACTTCCTTTGTGATTTTATTCTGCATGAAAAGATCCACCACAGGGGCAGGGGAGTAGGCTCCCATGCCACCGGTATTGGGGCCTTTATCACCGTCATAAACGGCTTTGTGGTCCTGGGAGGAGGGCAGGGTGAGGATGGTTTTTCCGTCGGTGAGGGCAATGATGGAAGCTTCCTCGCCCTCCAGCCTTTCTTCCACAAGGATAGTGGCACCGGCTTCACCAAAAGCCTTTTCTCCCAGCATGTTATGTATGGCTTTTTCAGCTTCTTCCATGGCAAAGCAGACCACAACTCCTTTACCAGCGGCAAGGCCGTCGGCCTTAACCACAACCTGACCCTTGAGGCTTTGTGCAAAAGCCAGCGCCTGATTTGCATCCTTAAAACTCTGTCCCTTTGCCGTGGGAATGCCATAACGGACCATGATATCTTTGGCAAAGGCCTTGGAAGCTTCCAGCTCCGCAGCCTTTGCCGAAGGGCCAAAGATTTTAAGACCGGAAGCCTCAAAAAGATCCACAATTCCCGCAGCCAGGGGAACTTCCGGACCCACAACCGTAAGGTCAATGGCATTGGAAAGGGCGAAGTTTTTCAGCTCATCAATGGCATCCGCAGGGATATCAACGCACTGGGCCATGGCAGCTATGCCGGGATTGCCCGGTGCGCAGAAGATTTTTTTAACTCTTGGGCTTTGGCTGATTTTCCAGACAAGGGCATGTTCTCTTCCGCCACTTCCAATGACAAGTATATTCATGGTGCCTCCTTGGGGGCCATATCTTTTTTTGTATAAAAAAGCTCTGGTTTTCACCAGAGCCTTATAACTGGTCTGTTTTTAAATTCTGATTCCTTAAAACCCTAACGGGCTTTTTTTTAACCGTAAGCGGATCAGTTCGTCAATCAATTTTGCAAAAGAGATGCCAGCTGTTTTTGCAGCCAGAGGAAGCAGGCTGGTTTTTGTCATGCCGGGCAGGGTATTGGTTTCAAGAATGAAGAGATCATCACCTTCAAGGATGAAATCCGAACGGCTGTAGCCTTCACAATAAAGACTGTTATGGGCAAGTATGGCGGCCTCCTGCACCTTTCGGGTCAGGGCTTCTGAAATGGGGGCAGGGCAGATTTCTTCCGTTGCACCGGGGGTGTATTTGGCTGTGTAGTCAAAAAACTGAAATTCCCTGCCCGGACGAATTTCAATGACGGGAAGGGCTTCTACAGGGTCATTGCCCCATACGGCGCAGGTCACCTCCCGCCCCCGTATATAAGGCTCCGCAATGCCTGTGGGGCCACAGGAGAGGCAAAGCTCACAGGCTTGCCTGATATCCTTTTCATTGTGAACAATACTCATGCCGAGGCTGGAACCGCCATGGGCAGGCTTGATTACCATGGGGAGACCTATTTTACCCATAAGTCCGGCCTCCACTTTTGTACTGTAAGCATCAAAGGTCATCCACGGAGGTGTTGTCAGGCCGCTGCACACAAAGGCCTGTTTGGCCGCAGGCTTGTTGCAGGCCATGGCACTGCCAAGCACACCTGAACCCTGATAGGGGATGCGGAGAAGGTCAAGGAGGCCTTGCAGTCTGCCATCTTCACCGTTCTCACCGTGTACTACAAGGAAGGCAAAATCGATTTTTTCCCTATCCTGAACAATGCGGTCTATATCCGTTGCAGCATCATAACTGCTGATATTGTAAACTGCTGGATCAAGGACGGCTTCCACGGCTGCTGCCCCGGCAAGGGCAACCTCCCTTTCGTTGGAAGAGCCGCCGGTGATAAGGGCAAGATTAAGCTTTTTCATAATACGGATACTTACCTTTCATTTTCCGGCCTTGCAGGGGAAACATCCACAATATCAGAAGAAATCTCCTTATTCCCTGAGCTCATGGATTCAGGCAATACCTTGTGATCCGTATGCCGGAAAATCTCATTTTTAGCAATTTCGTACTCTTCACGGCTGATCAGCTCGTTTTCATACATGCGACCAAGTTCCGTCAGCTCCCGAACTTTTATGCCTTCAGAGGATTCCAGCTGGAGCATGGCATTGGGATTTTTTTTCTTTTCTCCCATGCGCAGGGCAGCAAATCCACCCAAGAGGCTGATTTCCACGTTTCTTCCTGAAAATTCCGGCAGGGCCAGCATTTCCTTCAGGGATCTTTTTTCTGCCTGCATACGCTTAAGAAAATAGTAGCCCGTAGCAAATACCGCAATGATACCTGCAACAAAAATCCAGGTCATATAATGAACAATGCCGCGGAAAAAAAGAACAAGAAGTCCAATTACGGCAACAAGCATCACATTGAGGAGCACAATGCCGTAGGCCATGAAAATACTGCTGGCAATTCCTTCCGTGGGCAGGGGCTCCCGCTTAGGCCTCGGAGGCCTTTTTGATCTGGGAGGCCCCTTTGATTTGTCTTCCTTTTTCTTTCGTCTGAAGATCATATATTCTGTCTGCTTCCTAAATTTAATCTGTTATTTTTCCAGACGATTCACAAGTGCGGGCAGATAATACTCAGGTATTTCTCTGTCCGGACGTGTCGGCTGGCTCATGTTGGCTTTACGGATAAGAACATTGAGGCGGGTGAGAATTTTCTGTTTTTCCGCAAGATCTGGCGTTGCTTCCAGAAGCTCTGCAGTGGAATGAATTTCTTTGCGCATTTCCAGTTCCGGAGGCAGGCAGTCTGCTGTTTTCAGCATACGGTAGGCCATTCGCAGATCTTCGGGAATAACCATATTCTCTTCCGGCAGAGGCCTGCCTGCACCTTCAAGGTTATTGAAGGCCCCCTTTTTCTGAGCTTCTTTAATTTTTTCTTCGGCAATTTTTCCAAAAAGCATGTTGATAAGTCCTGCTGAAAAGATGTTTTCAGGAGGCACCACAGGCCATCCCGGAACAGTTTTCTACCTTATAAAATCAAAGACTCCTTGGCAAGAACTCTTGTGATAAAGGAAGTCGCATATTCAGGGGAGAAGGGCAGAGATGCTCTGTTGAAAATATGGCTGTTTCTCCGGATTGTTGACAGCTCAGCCCCCTTTGATTAGTATGCAAGCCTTTCTAGGAAGGTTTTGATTCTAACTGTATTTATCCTTATGAGGAGGACTCTATGATTAAGGAACACGTGGAAGACGGTATCATTATTGTTACCCTGAGCCATGGAAAAACCAATTCCATTACCCGGGAAACCATGGAAAAAATTTCTGTGCTCCTGGAAAAAGCCAATACCGATGATAACATTAAAGGCATCATTCTCACGGGGGAAGGCAAGTTCTTTTCCAGTGGCTTCCATCTGCCCACCTTCATCAATTTTAAAGACCATGCCGACGCGGTAAACTTCTTTGAATTTGAAGAAGAATTTCTCCTGAATTTCTTTGTCTGCAAAAAACCCGTAATATCCGCCATGAACGGCCACACCGCAGCCATGGGTATGATTATGGCCATGGCATCGGACTACCGCCTTGTAACAAACCATCCCAAGGTAAAGCTGGGTATGAGCGAAATCAAGCTGGGTCTGGCCCTGACCATCGCAGAGCTTGAAGTTATGCGCTTTGGCCTGGACACAGATAAGAAATTCCGGGATGTCATGTATTTCGGCGAGATGATCAGCCCGGAAAAAGCCCTTGAAAAAGGCATTGTGGATGAAGTGCTTGAAGCGGATCAGCTGATTCCCAGAGCAAAGGAGATTATCTGTTCCTGGATTGATAATCCCGGACGTGCCTTCATCACATTAAAGGAAACCCTCAAGTATGACAGCGCCCAGCGTATCCGCACCAAGCTTGATGAGCTTGACTGGCGTGCTTCCCTCCATGGCTTCTTTGATCCCAATGTAAAAGCCACACTGGAGTTTGTTCAGGCTACCATGGAAGGATAATTTTTATTCTTCAGACAGGTATCCGTTACGCCATCGGGTGTTGCGGGTACCTGATACCCATATTGCAGAAAGACTGGTGATGGAACTCAAGGATTGCATTGTATTTCTCCTGGCAAAAAACAGTCAGGCTGGCTATCGCTTCTGGGGGAACTATATAGCAGACCTTGAAGTGACAACGGTACAGGCCATGCTTCTTATCCTTCTCGGTCGAGAAGAAGGGCAGACTTCCCGTCAGCTAGGCGAGCAGACCCAGCTGGACAGTGCTACGGTCTCAGGGATAATAGACAGGCTGGTGGGCATGAAGCTTGTCACACGCAAGCGCAGTCCCGAAGACCGCCGGGCCATCCTTTTGTTTCTGACGGATATTGGCAGAGCAAAGGCTTTAGATCTTGACCGCCGTTTTGAAGAAGCACATCAGTCTTTTCTTGCTGATTTTTCACCCCAGGAGCAGGAAATTTTCAGGGGTTTTTTAAAACGCCTTCAGGATACCCATGGGGGTATCCGCTGAAAATAATCTGAAGATGAGACCTTTCTTTTTGCTATTGCTTTTTCTCCTGCACTTCCCCAAGGGCAGGAGAAAGTTTTTTTTAAACTACTGCAATTCGCTTATCCTCCTTCTCCCTTCCATCTTAAATCCCATCAGAAACATCATGCGAACATAGTCTTTGCAAAGCCCTTTGGATGGTGTATCGTCCATGGCATAATAAGAATGTTCAGATTTTAACAAAATAAAAGGAGAATAATATGCAGGAATGGACATGTACCATTTGCGGTTATAAAGAGAAAGATCAGAATCCACCTGAAAGCTGCCCTGCCTGTGGAGCAGGCAGTAAGCTTTTTGAGGCTGCGGCTTCTGACAAAGCAGAAGAAACATCCGAAGCCGCAAATGAAGCCGGAACTGCAGCGGGGCCATCCCGCTGGCGCTGCGTTGTCTGTGGCTATATTCATGAAGGTGAAGAGCCGCCGGAAACCTGCCCCCTGTGCGGTGCTGACCGCAGCGCCTTTGAGCTGATGGATGGGGACGGTGACAAAGCATCTGATGAACCCGCGGATCAGAAAAATCAAAACCCTTCTTCAGGTGAAGAGAAAAAGAAATTTGCGCCCCAGAGCCATCCAAGGGAATGGGCGGATGAACAGATCCTTGTCCACCATGCCCATCCCATTTCCGTTCATATTCCCAACGGTGTGCTTCCCATTGCCGTATTCTTTGTACTTATTGGAAGCCTTTTCAATGCACAGACCTTTAAGCTTGCGGCCTATCTTAATATGACCATGGTTTTTCTGGCCCTGCCTCTGGTCATGTATACCGGTTTTGTGGAATGGCGGGACCGTTACAAATCTGCCATGACTTCCCTTTTCAGAACAAAAATTCTCTGTGCTGTCATCACGGCCTTCTGTGTTACCGTTCTTGTTATCTGGAGAAGCTTCAGTGCGGATGCGGGGGGCTTTTTCTACATTCTTCTGCACTTGATCGCTCTGGGAGCTGCCGGTCTTGCCGGACATCTGGGCGGCAAGCTGGTTTTTGGCAAAAGGGCTTGATTGCCACACCCACACCTGCCTGACGGGTATGCAGCGAACAGAGGGAATGGTAACTGACAAGCTGCACATATTTTTTCTATAAAAAATCCCTGTCTTCTCCTGAAAAGAAAGAGACAGGGATTTTTTTATGTCATTTGCCCCAAAAAAAGGCCTTATAAAATCAAGTCTGGCTTGAGATCGCCCTCATGCAAAGGCCTTAGCCTGCGTCAGTCGCAACGCCACCCAGAGAGCGAATTGTGCCCTTTTTGAAGGAAGCCTGAGGACGGGCCTATGTTTTTTTGAACACCAGACTGCCCCAGCCCTTTTCCTCTCTGCTGTAAACGAATTTAAGCAGGCGACCATAGGTCTGTCTGAGGAGTGGCATTTCTTCACTTCTCATCCCGGAAAGAACAAGAACACCATTTGAAGAGAGGCTGTTTGACAGTGCTTCTGCAAGTTCCATAAGGGTAGGGGGCCTCAGATTTGCAGCCACAAGATCCCATCGGAGTTCCAAAGGCCATACCTCTTCCACCCGCACGGCATTTTCCAGCCCATTGAGCCGGACATTTTCCTTTGCCTCATGGACAGCCAGAGGATCATTATCCACGGCCAGAGCTTTCCCCATACCATGCCGCACCGCAGCAATTGCAAGAACTCCAGTTCCTGTACCCACGTCCAGCATGGTACCATTCTCTTTTGCAGATGCCTCAATGGCTTCAAGGCAGAGCCTGGTTGTGGGGTGATCTCCTCCGCCAAAACTGGCTCCCGGCAGGAGAATAACAGGTTCCCTTCCGGGAAGGGATGAAACTCCCGGAGCAAGGAGCTGGGTTTTCTTTCCAATGGCAAGGGGCTTTTGCCAGCCCCTTTGTATGCAGGTGCTGCCATGACGGATGAGATAGACAAGATCTCCTGCTGCCACAAGGGAGGCAAGGGCATCCTGAAGCATACGGCGGGACGCTCCGGTTTCCGAAGCCATCTGGCGCAAAAGCTCTACGGGACTCCATGCCTTTTCAGCATCCAGAACCCGTTGCAGCATCTGCTCTGGTAAATTGATATGATTCATACAGAAGCATCCTTTGCCGCCAATGGAGGGTTCTCCCTGTTTTTTATCCGATCTGATTATTCAGCACATTCTTTTATCTGATTACCACTGCCTTTCAGCCATACGATCCTTAATTATGGAAATTATATGACCAGATTTTATGCTTGTATGCGGGCACCCGTAAAGGGTACTCCTACACAAAACAGGCCCGTAAAAAACATTCGTAAGGACAGGCCTTGCGCCTGCCCGTATTAAGGCTAGCACCATGGGCCTGACAACAACCGGACCAGCAGGCTGTGGCTGAGTCAGGGTAGTAATATTGGTTCTAGCAAAAGACAATCGGGCTGTTTGTGAGTGACATTGCAATCGTTTCGGATCAGAGCTTCGCAGACCTGTGCGAAAGAAGCGGCAAACTGTCTGAGCCGCCACTAAGGCAGCGTGCTTAAGACTGCTATGGTAATCAAAAAGTTTATCCTGCCTGTGGCGGGGAGTTTTTGCCGCTTCCGCACAGGGCAAGAAGCTCCCGAATAAGATTGCGCACGAACAAATGGTCCGGTTGTCTATGCACCTGATTAATTGTATTGAACAGTTACTATCCGATCACAAGGAGTCCGGATTTTTCCCCTCGCTAATAAGAAGCTCCCGGTACCAGAGGGAAAACGCATACAGGCCCCGGACACGGTCATCATGGTTTACGATTCCCAGTGCCATTTCATAGGCAGCCTTACCAAAGGAGGTTGAAATACTCTCGTGGGGCTTTGTCTTCAAAAACTCATGGATCAGGTCATGGGTTGTCCTTCGGGTACCTTCGGTGCGGATATCAATGGGTTCTTTGGGCTCTGCAAAGGGATCCCATTCATCATAACCGTCTTTCAAGATTTTCTGCTGGCCCCTTTTGCCCATGGCATCGAAAATGGCTTTTTTTCTTATGGCTATTTCCTCGGGAGAAAACAATGGGGCTTCAGCCTGTGGTTTTGGACCCTGCATCAGGGGGTTTCCTCCTTTGTTTCGGTAGCTTCCGGTGTTATTCCCAGATATTCTTCATTATAATCCGTAAGAAGGGCCATGGAGAGGGGGACCAGCATTTCCGCCATGCGCGTGTAGCGTGTACCCATGGCCTCTACCATTTCTTTGGAAACCTGATACAATTTTTCGTGCAGTGTGTCCATATTCACCGTGGGATAGGGCTTACCCTGTTCGAAACCGGATTTACCACAGCTGTGACTGATGCCATTACTGGAGGTGGGGACACCGTAAAGCCTGCAGGTAATGGGCCTGCAATCATAGAGCTGGCAGGTATCATCATCTCCAAGAAAGGGGCAGCGCACACGCTCCATGGACATGCGGCCCAAAAGCTCAACTTCAGACACACCTTCATTTCTGGCCTTGGCAGCATCCTTTTTGATACGATAAATTTTCCTGTCTGCCCGGTTCGCCCGCTCCATAATGCTGTGTTTTTCTGCTCCTGAAAAACGGGCATCAAACTGCTGCTTGATATAGATGGCTTCAACAAGGCTGATATCAAAAAGAGCGTGGCAGCAGTCTGCACAACGGGTGGTGCAGCGAACAGCTTCAGGGTGCATCTCCCTTACGCGGTGAAAAGCTTTTTCTGCAGAATCAACCAGAACTTCATATTGTTTGAAAAATGGTGAAAAATCCATGGTATCCTTTCCTTAAAAGCAGCCATTTGGGCTGCCGGTCTGTTTTTTAAATGCCGTCTTCCTATAGCACCCAAAACAGAGAGCTTCAACCAAAGATCCCCGATCTTCATGCAGAGTATTTTAAGCCTCGGGGATATTTTAATGGAATCCAGGATGGCGATGACCTAACCCAGCACTCCGCCGGATGTTCCACGTGGAACCCTCACTGTTTTTCCTCCCCCTGATGTTCCACGTGGAACCTTTTTTCGGAATTTTTTATCATATGTTTCACGTGAAACATTCCTTTCAAGATCTCCTTGCACAGATTTATCTGCATCCAGAAAGGCTGATTCCGTATTTTTACCGGTAAAGGAAGCCCTTGTTTTTAGAAAATCCCTTTCATTCCATATTTCCTCATTGTCGGAAAAACCACTTTCTTCACCAAAGTCCCGGGATTCCGAACCTGAATCATCATCAGGATCTTCTCCCTTTCCATCAAGCCTTTGCCAGAAGACATGCTTGTCTCCATATCTCTGGCGCAGCAGGTCTATATAAGATGAATGTTCCGGAAGCCCCCCATGGTAAACCGCCTCCCCTTCCAAATCTTCCAGGGTTCTGCAATATGCCACAGCTTTTCCGTAAGCCCTGAAACGGGCCTCGTCCAGAATTCCTTCAATGAGGGTGCGATAGCACAGGATTTGACCAAGCACAGCTCCTGCGGATTCAAATTTCTCCTGTATGCGTAAAACAGCTGTGTAATCGTAGGCAGTCAGTGCTTCCAGCCGTTCCACCAGCAGGGTTTCTGCATCCCTTACATGGCCTATGGATAAGAGAAGATTCAGGCCTGAATAGAGACTGTTGGTGTGGCGGGCCGTTTCCGCTGCCGAAGCCAGAAATCCTTCCCGTTCATCCGCATCGCAGACATCCAGCAGGGCCAGAAGATAATCCGCCGAAGGCTGAGCTGCATAGCGCTCCCTGCGGATCTGAAAAAGCATTTCACCATCATCCATGGCGGCATAAACCTGATCCAGAAGGTCCAGCCTTTCCAGCTCCCTCTCTCCCCAGTCTCCAGCCAGCCATGAAAGGGCGGCTTCCGGCCCCTCATAGTCCAGATAGGCCTGTACTATATCTCCGATCTGGCGGGGGCTGGGCTCCGTCTGCACCAGAGTTACACTCTGTGCCATCAGTTCCGGATTTCTGAGGGCCTGGGAAAGGTAACGCAAGCCCATGGAAAGACGATACCTCTGCCATTCCCTTCCGGCATCCATGGCTTTTTCTCCGGCATCTTTAATCATCTGGTCGGCAAGACGGGAGAGATGATCAGGTCCGAGCAGCCTGTCTGCGTGACGCATGAGATTGACCCGGACACCAAAACGATCCTTGAGAAAATGGCTCAGAATTTTTTCACCCCAGTCCATGGCAAGCCCGCTTTGGGCAGCAAGACTCAGCCAGAGATCACAGGCTTCGGAAAAAACCGGCTGAAGAGGCCCGCCGCTTTCTTCCAGACCTTCCAGCAGGCTGTCCAGATCAAGGAAGCGATCCACAAGATCCAGAGCCACACCTGCATCCAAGGGAGCCATCAAAATTTTTGTATCAGATAAAAAAGCCCTGAAATCCCGTGCCAGAGGCATAAGATCCCTGAACCCCAGGTTGCCGGAAAGATCATAAAATCCGTCCAGTCGTTTTTTCAGATAATCGGATAAAGCCGATGCATCCGAAGAAAGATAAAGGGCTTCCACCCTTTCTCGTATTCTGCCATCCCTTTCCGCCAGATCCTCGAGAAAAAGGGCCATGGTTTTCAGGTTCAGACCGGACAGGCCTTTTGGCCTCTTTTTTTCGGAACCATCTTGAATATCCTTCATAAAAACCCATTCCTTCCAGTACTGTTAAAAAATGCCACGGAGAGCATTTTATATAGGCCACCAAGAATTCCAGTTTCAGATCATCAGACATGCTGCCATGGGGGAAAAGTACCTCATATTGATCCCATGTCAAAATACATCTTCAGGGGGTATTCTAAGGGAGTTTAAAAATACCGATTACCGTTTGTAACTTCTGAGTAACTTTTGAAGTTACTCAGAAGCTAAGGTTTTTCCTGTTTTGCCTTCACTGAAAAACCCAGGTCATCGATGACTTCCAGCACCAGTTTTTTTACATGGGTATAATAGGTGTCGTATCGTTCGGAGAGGGTAATGAACTGAATGGAATCATCCGTTGCATTGGAAAGCTTAGGGGTGGGGGGGAGGATATTCTCATAGATTTTACACGAAGCCACACCAGCATAATGTACAAGCTCATCTTTATGAAGCTTGTACTGCCGTGTTCTTCTGTCCGCTTTGTTCAGAACAAAACCCAGCAGCTTGAACGGTTTTTTGTTTCCCCGCCAACCCCTGATGTCATTGAGCATTTTGAGGGTCAGGGGAATGGCATTGATATTAATTCTGTTGGGTTCTATGGGGACAAGAAAATAATCCGCCAGAAAGGCACCAATCAGAGAAAAGCCGTTTCTTTTGGACAGGCTCCCCGGCAGGTCTACAAAGATGAAATCGTAGTGCTTCGAAAGGGAGGCTTTTATCCATGAAGCCATCTCCATGACATCTTCCATGGATGCGGATTCTTCAAAGGCCAGAGCCAGCTCGGCCTCGGATACAATGACATCCAGATTACCAAGTCTTGTTTTTTTTGTTTTTGACCGGAGATTTTCTTTTCTTGTGAAAATGTATTCCAGAAGATCAGTCTCGGATTGTCCTTCTCGCCTGCCCTTCAGGGCGTGGGGAAGGGTTTTCCCTGTTTCCCTGAGACCACCAACCTTTTCCGGACCAAGTATGGCATTACAGCAGGAAGCCTGAGGATCAAAATCAATAACCAGCACCCTGGATTTTTTCCCCTTAATGGTGACCGACGACAGAAAATCTGCAAGAAAGAGTGCCAGAGTTGTTTTACCGACTCCCCCTTTGTTATTGTAAATACCAATCATTTTTGCCATTGGATTTATCCTTGTATTCTGCGTCATTCAAAGGGAAGAAGTTCAGCATATAAAAGACCTCTGCCTCCGAGTCTATTCCAGAAGATTCTGCTGACCATTATCTGAACCTTCTCCCAAAGATTCTTCCTGTCGTTCCTTGTACCATGAATAAAACCGTATGAGCCCTGCGGTAGTTCCTGCGGCAACGGCCACTCCTGCAAAAAGGGGAGCAGCCGTAACAATAAAAGGCGCACTGGAAATTTTAAGGGCCACACCCAGAGCAGCCATGCCCGTAGGAGCCGCTGTTGCTGCAGCCACTCCAGCCCCAGCAGATGCCGCAGCAGCCAGACCAGCTATTGCCGTGCTGGTTTTGGCAAGGCGCTTATGCTCCAGTTCTCGTTTGATTTCCCGGGGGATTTTTGTCATTTCGACCTCCATGAAAACCGCTTTTTCAAGCAGATTGATGACTGTAATGTCAGAAATCTTTGTTAAGAAAAAAAATTATTGTCTGCTTTTTACATAAGAAAAAGTTACTTGCCAATACAAAATCCGGAAAAAATCCTGTCCAGCAAATCCGGATCTGCATTTTCCCCCAAAATATTTCCAAACTCCTGAATGGCCGCATTCAGATCCACAGATAAAAGATCCCAGAAATGACCGGCCAGTATGCCCCCATGAACCCTTTCAAGGGCCTCCATGGCCTTTTCAAAGGCTGCCCTGTGTCTCAGGTTGGGCAGGGCCGCATGCTGCACCTCAGAAAAACCAGCAAACTCTGCCAGAGCCTTTCTCAAGGAATCCATTCCTTCCCCGGTACGTGCACAAAGGGAAAGACGGGCAACAGGTCTCCATGAAGATGGAATGGCAATGGCATCACAGTCATCCACAAGATCTGATTTATTCAGTACAAGCAGATAGGGACAGGAACGAATGGTCTCTTCAAGTCCGCAGATTTCTTTATCAGCTCCCCGCAGGGCATCCATAACCAGAAGTACGCAATCCGCATTCCGGATGCTTTCCATGGCCCGCTCCACACCCATTTTTTCTATGGGATCGGAAGAATCCCGAATACCTGCAGTATCCGTCAGAACAAAGGGAAGCCCCGCAAGGTTCAGTGGTTCTTCCACAAGATCCCTTGTGGTGCCTGGAATATCCGTGACAATGGAACGGTCCATGGCCAGCAAACGGTTCATGACAGAAGATTTTCCAGCATTGGGAAGGCCGGCAATCACAATGCGCAAGCCCTCCCTGAGGCGGACTCCGTTTTCACCCATGCGGATGAAACGGCGAAGCTCCGGCAAAAAGTTTTCCTGCAGATCCCGCAGCACCTGTTCCGTATCTACAAGATCCCCCACATCTTCGGGGAAATCTATTTCCGCTGCCATGCGAGTGGCAAGCTCCAGCAGGGCTTCCCTGAGACGGGTAACCTCCATTCCCAGCTCTCCCCGGAGAAGGGCGGAACCCATTTTTCTGGCTGCTGAGGTTCTGGCCTCAATCAAATCCATCATCCCTTCGGCCTGGGTGAGATCCATGCGGCCAGAGAGGAAGGCACGGCGGGTAAATTCTCCGGGGTCAGCCAGACGGGCTCCCTGATCAAGCACCAGAGCAAGTATGCTGCGGAGTAGCCAGGGGCCTCCATGGGCCTGGATTTCAACCACGTCTTCTCCTGTAAAAGACCTGGGGGACCGCATGGCCACCACCAGCACCTCATCCAGAATTTCCCCACCGGTGGGATCGCATATATGTCCAAGGGTCAGACGGTGAGAAATAAGATCATGGGGAGCCGCAGGACCTGCAATACCTTTTCTGTGGAACAGGCTACAGGCAATGGCTATGGATGCAGGTCCGGAAATTCTTATGATGCCTATACCTCCGGTACCCGGTGGGGTAGCGATGGCGGCAATGGTTTCTGTATTGTCCAGAGGCATATCTTTTTTCCTGTCTCCATTTGTACCCGCCAATAAAAAAAGTACCGCTCCATGTGAAGAGGAGCGGTACTTTCTCAAAACTGATTTTGTACCAGCAGTGGATAACCGCTTTTCAGCTTTCTTCGCTCCCGTTTCCATCGGATCTGCGACGTCGGACTTTTTTCGGAAAAATTACCAGCCTTCGGTAGTAGCCCTCCCCCACACTCTGGGTGCGGACAGCCCGGTCATCTTTTAAGGCAAGGTGGATAATCCTGCGGTCATGGGCATTCATCTGGCCTATGGTGGCAGGCTTGCCCGTACGTCTTGCCTTTTCCGCCTGTTTCAGGGCCAGTTGCTGAAGGTGCTCTTTGCGGGTTTCAATATACCCTTCCACATCCATCTGGACACGGACCCGCCCTTCGGCGTCCCGGTTGACAATTTTATCCACCACATACTGTATGGCTTCCAGAGTCTGGCCCCGCTTGCCAATGATGATGGCGGGATTACCCCCATCAAGGTTGAAAAGAATGCGGCCCGGAGACACCTCTTCCCGTATGGTGACATCCTCACTGATATAGGGAAGTATCTTTTCGAGAATTTCACGGCCCCGGGCAATCATTTCCGGCGTCACTTCAACGGGCGCCGGGTTTTCTTCTGCAACTTCAGAAAAGCCATCTTCCTCGGATTCCGGCAGAGTGACAGATAAAGCCTCTTCTTCATCCTTACTTTTTACGGATGTGCCTGAGGATATCGCAGGTTTTCTGCCATTACCACGGCTGTTTTTTGATCTGGCAGACCGGGAGCGTGAACGGGAACTCTTTTCCATCACCGGAGGATCAAGGGGACCGCCGGAGCTTTCCTCTTCCATTGCTGATGAAGATACCATTTTTTCTTCAGGAAGCGTTTCCTGGCTCCTAATGGCCTCGGGCTCTGCCTGTACTTCTTTAACGGTTTCCCTCGAGTCCTGCTTTTTCTTTCCCTGGGGGCGCTGAGATCTGTCACCACCATTATTTTTTTTCTCCTGCGGTGCAGCACCCTTCTGCACGGAGCCAAAGGCTTCATCCACAAGGGAGGATGCACTGACCTTACGATCGGATTCTGCGGAACCGCCATCTTTTCCCTGGGAAAGGTTAACGCGGATTTTTGCTTTTTTTACCCCAACCAGCCCAAAAATACCCGTGGAACCATAGGAAATAACATCGTAGTGAATTTTATCCTTGGAAAGCTTCAGCTTCCTGCTGGCATTTTCCAGGGCGTCTTCCACGCTTTTACCTTCATATTCTACTGTGGTATTCATGCCCTCTCCCCCATTATTTCGAGGTCCTGATAATATAATACTGCTGCGCAATGGACAGGATGTTGTTCACAAGCCAGTAAAGAACAAGGCCTGCGGGGAAATTGATGAAAATTACCGTAAAGATCAACGGCAAAAACATCATAATTTTCGCCTGCAGGGGATCACCTGCAGGAGGAGCCATTTTCTGCTGCAGAAACATGGTGGCGCCCATAATGATGGTCAGGACGGGAATACCATAGGGTTCCTGCATGAAGGGAATGGAAAAACCGAAATCAAAGAGACGATCCGGTGCGGAAAGATCCTGTATCCATCCCATAAATGGCGCATGGCGCAGCTCGATGGCCTCATACAGCATACGGTAAAGGGCAATAAAGATAGGCATCTGTACCAGCAGAGGAAGGCAGCCGCTCATGGGGTTTACCTTGTAAGTCCGGTACAGATTCATGATTTCCTGATTCATCTTCTGCTTGTCATTGCCGTATTTTTCCCTGAGCTCCATCATCAGGGGCTGTAGTTTCTTCATCTCATTCATGGCCCTGTAGCTCTTGTTACCCAGGGGCCAGAATATAATTTTTATAAATACCGTAAGAAGAATAATGGCTATCCCATAATTGGGTATAACATTATAAATCTTATTTAAAAGCCAGAGACAGGGTTGGGCAAGAATGTCGAACCAGCCAAAATCCACAAGGGCCTGAAGACCGTATCCGGCATCCTTGAGCACACTCACACTCTTCGGGCCTGCGTAAAAATAGGCCTTTTTTGTCAGCAGCGCCCCTGGAGTCAGATGAAAGGTGTCCGTGAAGTAGGTAGCCCTGTAAGCCCTGTCTCCCTCAATGAGAATATTCACCGAAGAGGGTTCTTCAACGGCCGGAATAATGGCTGTGGCAAAATAACGGTCCTGAATGGCCATCCAGCGGACATCCCCGTTGTAACGACTCTTTTTGCGTATTTCCTTATTTTTCAGACGCTCCACATCCCTGTCAATAAAGACCGTGGGACCTTCAAATCCGATGGCTCTTCTGTCTGCGGTCGGAGATACCAGGGAAAAACCCATGCGATCGGCAATAATCCGGCTGCCCGTATTCCGGATACGGACGTCACAGGCTATAAGATAACTTTCCGGAGAAAAGGTATAGCGCTTTTCCACCACAAAGCCATCCGGAGAAGTCCAGGAAAATACCAGATTTCCTTCCGCGCCGGACAAAACATGCCTTTGCTGCTCCGGACCCGTAAAAATGGCATTTTCAAGGCCTGGAATGCTGTTGCTTTCCATGGAAAGTATAAAATTGGCCCCAAGGCTGTGATCCAGAATCTGTTTTTCAGGGCTTCCCTTTTCCGAACCCTCCCGGTAATTTTTAAGGGAAAGCCCTTTAAAGGCAGCACCTGTTTCGGAAATAACAGCCGTATAAAGAGGCGTTTCCACCGTGATCAAACGGGCTGCCCGTAAAGGTTCCTCTGCTGAAGACTGCGGGACAGGTGCTGGCGTTGCTGCCATGCCCGGAGCAAAGGACTCATTCTGTACAGAATGAGCGACTTCATGGGGCCTTTCCACCACAGGCGGCGGCTCAGGCATGAAAAAATAATTCCAGACAATAAATACCAGAAAAGACAAGACAATGGCTGCAAGAAAACGAAACTGCTCCATGAGTAACTCCTAATACTCCCAGGGGTGTGCGGGTGCCCGCTACCCAGACGCGGACCGGAAAATGGTTAAACCGGCACAGACCTTTCCTGTCGGTCACCAATACAAAAAGGCGGCAGGAACCTCTCCCGAATCAGGGTACAGGGTCCACACCGCCCGGATGGAACGGATGACATTTCAAAAGACGTTTGATGGCCATACAGCCACCCCGAAAAACACCATATTTCTGCACCGCTTCATAAGCATAGGCCGAACAGGTGGGGTAAAACCGGCATGAGGGACCCAGCAGGGGAGACAGAATCAGCTGATAAATACGGATCAGCAGCAGAATCAGACGTTTAAACACTTAGGTCACCCGATCTCCTCTCAATCTTTTCGAACAGATCCTGAAGGGACGAGAAAATACGGTCTGCAGTCTGGTCCACCACCTCTCGCTTGGCAATGACGTGAATATCGAGACTGCCGGTGATCTGCATTTTCCCCCGGGTCCGAAAATATTCCCGAACAAGCCGCTTGATACGATTCCTTTTCACAGCATTTCCAACTTTTCTGGAAGCCGTAATCCCCACACGGGGACGGAAAAAACCGTTTCCGGAAAACAGCGCAAGGAAATAACGGGAATGCACCTTGTTGCCTGTTTTTGAAAGCTGGACAAACATTCCCCGCTTTCGCAGGCGATCCGCCTTTGTAAAACATCCCTGCAAATCAGCTCTCCTATGACAGCCCTTTTTTACCCGTCGCTGCAAGCCTGTACCTTTCATAAGAGCAGGGTATCCGGGACCGGTTCGGAAACTGGTCTGTTTTACAGGGCCCTTTTATACTAATAAGTTCATTTTCCACTCGATACAGATAAAGACCCTGATCTTCTCAACAGACCTTAAGATCATTAGCTTTGCCGAATGTGTTGATCTATCAGTAACTCTTCAAGTCCTGTCTCCGGGAATATTCTTTAAAAAATCCCGAAGCAACCCGATGCTTTTTTTGAATGGAACAGAAAAAAACTGCGATTCAAGTTTTTTTCCGCGGCTGCCCTGAGGGCAGCGCAGAACCAGATAATACAGAAAAACCAACCTCTTCAGGCAGAAAGACGCTTACGGCCTCTGGCTCTTCTGGCCTTGACGATGCGACGGCCCGCAGTGGTGGACATTCTTTTACGGAATCCATGGTTTCTTGCCCGCTTGATGCGGCTTGGCTGAAATGTTCTTTTCATAATCTTACATCCCTTAGACCATATGGGTCTGCTGTTGTGTTACGGTTTTATAAGCTGCCTGTCCTGAAAAAACACCTTTAACCATGACAGGACCGCATGCTGATCACAAGCTTTCAAGATGGGGCAATGACCTGTATATTATGAAAAAGTACCTTTTTTACACAGGATTTCCATCACACCCCTTGCCGGAACAGGTTTCCCTGCTCTGGACAAATCGCATCAGGGAATCATATTTCCCCGAGACTGTCAACCCGATTCTCCAGAGCCGGCTCTGGTTTTCACCTTAAGATTTTCAACAATATCAAATTCCTCAGGATGGCAGGCCGGATCTGCCGTCACATATACCTGCATACCCGTTTTCTTTTCCACCATATCCACCAGAGACCTTGAACCCCGGAGCATCTCTTCTGCGGTTTCCGGGTGGCAGACAATGGTGAAGCCCTCTCCCTGGGCATCTTCCGCATGACGCAGCAGCTCTCTGTAAATCTGAAAACATAAGGTCACAGGAGAAGCCACATGGCCCCGGCCATCACAGCAGGGGCAATTGCTGCAAAGAATCCTTGAAAGGGATTTTCTTGTTCTTTTACGGGTCATCTGCACAAGCCCCAGTTCGCTCATGGGCAGGATATTGGTTTTCACCCTGTCCGCCTGAACCGCGTCCCTGAATGCCTGATAAACCCTGTCCTGATTGGCCGGACGGGCCATATCAATAAAATCAATAATGATAATACCACAGAGATTCCTAAGGCGGATCTGATGGGCAATTTCCCGGACAGCTTCAAGGTTGGTGAGGAGAATGGTTTCCTCAAAATTCTCCTTGCCCACATAGCGGCCCGTATTCACATCAATGGCCACAAGGGCTTCGGTCTGCTCTATGACAATGTAGCCGCCGGATTTCAGCCAGACCTTTTTCTTCAGCGCCCGCTGTATTTCAGCTTCTATGTTATATGCATCAAAAATCAATGCTTTGCCACTATAATGAAGCACATCCACTTCCAGATCCGGCATGGTTCTGCCAAGGAACTGACGTACCGCATCACATCCTTCCCTGGAATCAATGACCAGACGGCGGGCATCATCGTGGGTGAGCAGATCCCGGAGGGAGCGGAAGGTTACGGAAAGATCCCTGTGAATACGTGTCGATGCCTTCTGATTTTTGTATCGGGCCTGAATCATCTCCCAGAGACGGTCCAGCACATCCATTTCCCTTGAAACGGAAGGGGATTCAACGCCTTCGGCTGCCGTACGGAAAATATAGCCATGCTCAGGATTTCTGTGGGCTTCCACAAGATCCTTCAACCGCTGTCTTTCCTCATCACAGAGTATTTTCCTTGAGACTCCCACATGGGGAACCGTGGGCATAAGCACAAGGAATCTGCCGGGAAGTGATATCTGGGTGGTGATACGGGCACCCTTGGTGCCAACAGGAGCCTTGATCACCTGTACCATGAGCTCCTGACCTTCCTTCAGAAGGGCTTCTATGCGGTGGCGACTTTCCCGGTTATTCTTTCCCAAAGCGCGGGGAGGACCTTCGGTTTCATCTTCCGGATCCAGCACTTCCAGTCCGCAGGGGTCCGGCATCACGTCATCCACATAGAGAAAGGCAGCCTGCTTCAGCCCTATATCCACAAAAGCGGCCTGCATTCCCGGCAGTACCCGCTGCACCCGTCCTTTGTAGATGCTGCCCGTGATGTTCTCTTCTTCCCCCCGCTCCACAAAAAACTCTGAAAGGACACCATTTTCAAGAAGGGCAACCCGGGTTTCCCCCGGTGCCACATTCACAATCAGTTCTTTTTTCAAAACATCCCTTTCCTGAACCTTAACCGGCATATACCTTGATAATTTCAAGATTGCTTACCGCCTCCGGCGTCATATCAAAAACCGCCGTTAATACCTGTGCAGGCCGAAGGGTTCTCTCTTCCCAGGATCTCAGAGAAAGGGACAGAACCCTCTCCTCTGTGATATCCATATGAACAATAAATTTTTTGATATCCAGAAGTCTGACCTTACCCTTTTTACCGGGTTTTTCCAGAATCCATTCTTCTTTAACTGCAAAAGCTTCAAGTTTCTGAGGATCAAAGGGATCGGTGCTGCGCACTTCATAATACAGGACCGGATCTTCTTTTTCCCCTGGCCTTGCCTCTCTGCATGCAGTTATTTTAAGGCCTTGGGGAAGAAAGGGATTCACCCTGTCTTCAAGACCTTCAGCAGATATTTCAGCTCCGGCCGTCAATGTAAAATTTTCACAAAGGCTGGCCATACCAAGGGGCAGGGTATCACCGAAACGGATCTCAGGCTTTGGATTAAATCCGATGGAGAACTTAAAGGTGACACCGGCCATGCGCAGGGCCTTCAGCAGGATCTGAATCATTTCGAGATGGCCAAAAAACCGGGCAGGCCCTGTTTTTTCAAAATTGACCTTCAGACTTCTGAAATGCTGCGGCATGCGGGGCGGCGCTGCCTTTTCTGTCCTTACTTCAGAAAAAAGCTTTGGTTCAATGGTATCAAAATCGCAGATTCCGCATCCTGCACAGCTCCCCTCCCGGCAATCCGGGGTCAGGGTCATTGCAAAGGCTTTTTCCCACTCCGACTTCAGGAAATCCTTTGTTACACGGATATCCATCACATCCCATGGCAGGGGTTCATCCAGGGAGCGCTGGCGGGAAACAAAAAAGTCCACATCCAGCCCTTCCTCTGCAATGGCTTCATCCCAGAGATGCTGCTTAAAGTAGTCGGACCAGCCATCCAGCACGCAGCCCTTTTCCCAGGCCCGTACCAGAAGGGAAGCCATGCGGCGGTCGCCTCTGGAAAAGAGGGCTTCCAGATGGCTGCTGGCCGGATGCTGCCACTTGAACTGAACACCGGGCATTTTCAAGCGGCTTCTCAGAAAGCGGAATTTTTCCATGGCTTCGTCAAGGGAGATCATCCCTGCCCACTGAAAGGGAGCATGGGGCTTGGGAATGAAGGTGCCCACACTGACGGTTACCTGCCCCCATTTGCCCTGTGGGGTGCGGAAGCGGCGCAGTTTATCCGCAAGATCCACAATGGCCTGCAGGTCTTCATCTGTCTCCGTGGGAAGACCAACCATAAAGTAGAGCTTGATCTGATTCCATCCCAGAGAAACCGCATCCCTTACGGTATTGACGATTTCTTCTTCTGTAATATTCTTATTGATCACATCCCGGAGCCTTTGACTTCCCGCTTCCGGGGCAATGGTGAAACCGGTTTTACGGACCTTTTTTATCTGTTCCATCAATTCCGGGGTCAGGCGTCCGGCCCGGATGGAGGGCAGGCTGATGGCCCGCTGTTCTCCGGCATAGCGGTCCATGAGGTGTTCCATGAGATCCGCAAGGCAGCCGTAATCCCCCGTAGAAAGGGACAAAAGGGACATTTCGTCATAACCCGTAGCAGCCAGTGCCACCTCTGTAATTTGCAGAAGCCTTTCCATGGAGCGTTCACGCACCGGTCTGTACAGCATTCCTGCCTGACAGAAACGGCAGCCCCTTGTGCAGCCCCTTGCTATCTCAAGGCGCAGCCTGTCGTGAACCGGATTGGTAAAGGGCAGAACTGGTCTCAGGGGAACGGGAGCTGCTTCCAGGGAAGCCAGTACGGCTTTTTTCACGGAAGGGGGCTGGCCTTCTTCCGGCTCAAGGCGCTGCAGGCCCTTTTCATCCCATGAGGGGGTGTAAAAGGATGGAACATAAACACCGTCCATCAGGGCCAGTTTTTTGAGAAGCTCCCTGCGGGTACCGCCACCGGTCTTTTTAAATTCCTGCACGCTGCGGCAAAGCTGGAGGAGCTGTTCTTCTCCGTCGCCCATGAGCATGGCATCAAAGAAAGGGGCCATGGGTTCAGGATTGCAGACGCAGGGACCACCGGCAATAATGAGGGGATGGGTTTCATTCCTCTCATGGCTGTAAAAGGGCAGCCCCGCAAGGTTCAGGATTTCCAGCACGCCCGTATAGTTCAGCTCATAGAGCAGGCTGATGCCGAGAATATCCAGATCAGCAATGGGGGTGCGGGTTTCAAGGGTCATCAGGGAAAGATTTGCCTCCCTGAGCAGGGCGGCCATGTCCGGAGCAGGCACATAGATACGCTCTGCTGCAATGCTTTCATCCCTGTTTAAAATATCATAGAGAATCTGCAGGCCGAAGTGGGAGGCTCCGATCTCATACATATCGGGAAAGGCAAGGCCCACGCGGAAATAATTCGCGCCTTCCTTGCGGATGCTGTTGACTTCCGTACCCAGATAACGGCTGGGTTTTTCCACCCTGGAAAGGATGGATTCAAATTGATGGCTGGATAAGGACATGATATTACCGGAGGCAGAGGGTCTTGGAAAATAAGGGTCCGGTGGCAAAAAGGGGGGCGGGAAAAGGCTTGTCTGATGCGTCTCTTCCAAAAATGCACTGACCAGAACACCACAAAAAAACGTTCATATACAAAATAAAAAAGGATAGCAGAAGTCATGATCAAGGGCAAATGGATTCTGTTTTGTTTGTGCTTTCTTCTTCTTCCCTTGCAGATTCACGCCGCACTGCCGGACCGGGAAACCCCCGTTGTTATTGCCGTGCGCAATGTGGCCCCGGCAGTGGTCAATATCAGTGCGGCCTACACGGAAACCCGGCACAGAAGGGGCTTTGGAGACCCTTTTTTTGATGATTTCTTCAGGGATTTTTTTGAGGGCAGTCCGGGGATGCGCCAGCAGCGAACCAGCCTTGGCTCCGGTGTCATTATTGACGGAAAAAGAGGCTATGTACTGACCAACGCCCATGTGGTGGCAAGGGGAGAAACCATTACCGTGACCCTTGAAAACGGCAGCGAGCTTCCTGCCCTGCTTGTGGGAGCGGATACGGAAAGCGACCTTGCCGTTCTCCGCATTGAAAGCGATACTGCCCTGCCCCAGGCCCCTATGGGAGTCAGCCACGATCTCATGATAGGTGAAACGGTGATCGCCATTGGCAATCCCTTTGGATTTTCCCATACCGTCACCACAGGGGTGATCAGCGCCACCAACCGGCATGTGCGAAGCAACCGTCAGGTTTTCAAACGTTTCATACAGACCGATGCCTCCATCAACCCCGGCAACTCCGGAGGCCCCCTGCTTAATATCCGTGGAGAAGTCATTGGTATCAACACGGCCATCCATGCCAAAGCCCAGGGCATAGGCTTTGCCATTCCCATTGACAGGGCACGGCGCATTGCAAAGGACCTCATTGAGCACGGCATGGTCATTCCACTCTGGGCCGGACTAAGGATACAGGAAATGGACAGGAGCCTTGCGGACTATCTGGGCAAGGGAGAGGTGCAGGGGCTTCTGGTTCGGGACATTGAAAAGGACTCTCCTGCTTTGCGGGCCGGGATACGGGTCGGAGATGTTCTGACCGCCATGGACGGCCAGCCTGTGGCGAAAATTACGGACTACAGGGAACATCTGGAAATGCTGCTGCCGGAAACTTCTGTCCGTCTGGACCTGATGAGGAAGGGAAAATCCCTTACCCTTTCCATGAGTCCAATATCCTATCCCATGGAAAGGGCGGCAGCCCTGCCGGAAAAACTCATGGGTATTCAGGTTGTCGAACAGCCGGAAACTCCCAATTCCCTTGTCCTGACAGAGATCAGGAAAAACAGCGCACTGTACCGTGCCGGAGCCCGGCCCGGCGACCGCATCCGAAGTCTGGGCGAAAGGGAAATAACAAGTCTTTCCGACCTCCATGCAGCACTGATACGGCATCGTATGGACAGGGAAGTTTCCCTGCGCATACAGAGGGGAAACCGCATATATACCCTAACCCTGCCGCTGGAATCCTGAAAAAACAGGGGCGGGCACCTCTGCCATGATCAGGCAGGGGAGTTCAGTGAGGCCACACATACGGCCCAGCCCCTGTCCAGCTCGCTTTCCAGAGCAGAAAAACCATTGATTCTCAATGCATCCAGTACCATGGGAACTTTTTCTTCAATGATACCGGAGAGGATGACCCTGCCACCGGGCCGCAGAACCCTGCCAATATCGGGAATTAAAATCACCACCACTTCCGCAAGGATATTGGCCACCACCAGATCAAAGGGGCCTTCGGCCTGTTCCGCAAGATTTCCCACAAAAAGATCCCGTTTTTCCGGCCCGAAACCATTGAGGGAAAGATTGGCCGCAGCCACCTCAATGGCAACAGAATCGTTATCTACTCCCACAAGCCTTCCTGCTCCAAGGGTTCCTGCGGCCATGAGAAGAATGCCGGAGCCGGTGCCCACATCCAGCACCGCATCACCGGGACGGATCATGGCCTCAATTTTTTGTATGCAGAGGGAAGTTGTGGGGTGGGTTCCTGTTCCAAAGGCCATGCCGGGATCAATTTCCAGCACAATGTCATCTCCTTTGGGGTCATAACTGCGCCAGGTGGGTTTCACCACAATGCGTTTACCGATTTTTTCCGGCCAGAAAAAAGCCTTCCAGCTTTCGGCCCAGTCTTCCTCGTCAATTTCAACACTCTGACTGCGGAGGCTGAAGTTAAGGGCAAGGGCCAGCTCAGAGGCTTCTTTCACAATGGCTTCCATGCGCTCTCTGGCTTCCTCGTTTTTGGGAATATAGCCGGTTACCGCGGGAAATTCAGGCTTTGGCAGGGCATCTTCCCCCCAGCCTTCTTCGGGTTCCAGATCCGGCTGGTCAATGCTGACGCCGTTTATGCCATGGTTTGCAAAAACCGCTGCCAGAAGATCTTCCATCATGGCCGGGTTTTCACCTTCAAAAATGATTTTAAGGGCTATCCATTTCATTGATCTACTTTCACAAACGATTATCCTGTCAGCCTTTTTCAGTCAAGGCCGACAGGGAAGCAAAGCAGGCAATGCAGGCCGTTCATATGATCGGACACACCCTGCTGACAGAACGTAATTTCAGGTACGGTTTTCTATTTCCAGAGTATCTTCTCCTTGTGGAGAAGGAAAATTATCATCTATCATTCTTCGTTTAACAAAGGTCACTCCCTGCTCCTTTGCCATGGCATAAACCGCCTTGGGTCCGGTCCATAGTGAAGGCAGCAGTACAAGAGAAACTGGAATTGCGGTGATTACAATAAACTGTTGCAGAGCGCTTATCTGTCCTGCGCCCATAAAAAGAAGAAGTCCTGCCATCAGAGCCATGGCAATACCCCAGAAAGCGCGAACAAATTTATTAGGTTGGTCATGGCCTGCTCCTACAACAGAGATGGCATAGCTCATGGAGTCCCCTGTGGTCGCCACAAAGATTGTAGTCAGCACAAGAATGGCGAGGGCCATAAAGGTGCCTCCGGGAAGTGCCTGTGCCACTGTCAGGGTTGCCACATGAAACTGAAAATTGTTTAAGGCTTCCGTCAAATCAATGACACCGATAAGCTGATAATAAATACCTGATCCGCCCAAGAGGGTAAACCATACTGTTGTGGCAATGGGAGCCATTACAGCCACGGCCACAAACATTTCACGGATGGTTCTGCCACGGGAAATGCGTGCCACAAAAATTGCCATAAGGGGACCATATCCAATGAACCAGGCAAAAAAGAAAACCGTCCACCACTGCATCCACCAGGCTGGAGCCGTTTCCGCAGTCATGGTAGCCATGGCAAAAAAGGAACTGATGTATTCACCAAGTCCCTGAGTGAGGGCATTGGTCAGGAAAAGGGTAGGGCCGAAAATGAAAATTGCAGCAGCAATACCTAATGCAAGGAAAACATTAAATCGGCTAAGTATCTGTATCCCTTTATGTACTCCTGTAATGGCGGAGGTGACATAAATGCAGGCCAGAAAAAACAGAATTCCGATCTGTGTTGAAAAGCCGTCGGGAAGTCCGAAAAGTACATGCAGTCCATAGCTTACCTGTGTTGCAAGGAAGCCTATGGGGCCTACGGTTCCGGCGACAACAGCAATGACACAGCAGGCATCCACGACTCCGCCAAACCAGCCTTTCATAATGCGTTCGCCCATGACAGGATACAAAAGAGTTCTCGGCTGTAAGGGCTGGCCTTTATCATAGTGGGCATGGGCAAGTACTACGGAGCTAAGTGTGCCCAATACGGCCCAGGCGAGAAAGCCCCAGTGCATGAATGATTGTGCCAGTGCACCGGATACAGCCTCAGCCGTACCGGCTGCTGTGTCAAAAGCCGGAGGGCTGACAACGAAATGGTATACAGGCTCACCCGCAGCAAAAAAAACACCTCCGCCCGCCAGAAGTGTTGCCATAATCATGGAGAGCCACTTGAATGTACTGATTTCAGGCGTATCCAAATCACCTATTCGGGCACTGGAGGCCGGTGAAATGGCCAGGCCCATGGCAATAAAAAAAGTAAACAGTAAAAGAAGTTGAAAGTAGGAACCCAGCACCCTTGCTGTCCATGCAAAGCCGCTACCGATTATACCGGCAACACCCTCCATATTTATAAAAGAAGCAATAACAAAAAGAACAATAAAACCAGCACTTAAAACTAGAACAACAGGATCACCCAAGCGACGCTCTTCCGTACCATCCGATTCTGAACAAGACAAAATAAAGCCCTTTATAGTTGTTATTATGAGTAAATGCCCTGCTCCAGACAAAGCAAGGCCAAAATAAAACTTTTTAAATTATCATAATGAAGCTTTGTCTTCTACTAAAAATAGCAAGGAATCATTCTTAAAAAATCCGTTGTATGAAAAATACTTCTCAAGTAAACACAGGTATTCGGCCAGAAGCCGGAAAGCTTCATTTTATAAATAAAGGGGATTTATTGATGTTTTATAAAGAAAATCAAAAAAAATCTGGTGTCACAGGCTTGTGTAATACCATTGCTGAAAATTCCCGTTTCAAAAATTTTATCATAGCCATGATCATTCTCAATGCCATTGTCATCGGCGTTGAAACCTATCCATCCCTCTACCTTTCTTTTCAGAATGGCTTTTATCTCATTGAAAAGATATTCATTATTATCTTCACCATAGAAATCATCATCCGTATTGCAGGCTCGCGGCCCTGCTTGGGATTTTTTAAGGATGGCTGGAATCTCTTTGATTTTTTCATTGTGGCCAGCAGCCTTGCCCTTGCCGGAGGCCATTTTGTGTCTGTGCTGCGTATTCTGCGTATTCTAAGGGTACTGCGCACCATATCCATAATTCCCTCCCTTCAGCGCATGATAGGTGCTCTTCTTGCCACCATTCCGGCCATGGGGAACATTGCCTTTCTGCTGGGACTGCTTTTTTATGTGTTTTCCGTAATGGGAACGATTTTTTTTGGCAGCATCAGCCCTGAATACTTCGGCTCCATGCATGTGACCCTGCTTACCCTTTTTCAGGTGGTCACCCTGGAATCCTGGGCCAGCGGCGTGATGCGACCCCTGCTTGGGGAAAGCCCATGGGCATGGCTTTACTTTGTATCCTTTATTCTCATGGGAACCTTCATTGTCATCAATCTTTTTATCGGGGTAATTGTGAATAACATGCAGGAATCCCAGGCAGAAGCGCAGGAATGCGTCCGGCAGCTGGAAGCGGACGCCCTGAAAAAAGAACTTGCAGAAGTAAAGGAGCTGCTTATGGAACTGAACAGAAAAGTTTCTTCTGATTCCGGAAAGTAAGCATCCAGAGTACTATTTGTGCTGCAAATAGCACATACGGGTCTCTGTTAACGAAAAAGCCTTTACGGGTACCCGCAAAAGCAAAACCCTTCCTGCAATTTTTTTTTGATCCGGAGTATGTCTTTCCTGATAATCAGAAATCAAAAAGGTTCCGATGCATAATAAGCCAGCACCGGAACCTTAAGATTTTTTCTAAGTGAGTAAGTGCAAATTAATCTACGATAAGATGCCGCAGGGTACTGTTCAAAGCTATTACAGAAGCACCTAAAAACAGCCCGGCTGCCCTATACAGGAATCAGACATGCTGACCTCTTACTTTTCCGTAACATAGGTTCCGGGAGCGGCTCCCAGATCCCTTCCCTTGGCAGGCGGCCAGGGAAGTTTATTGGTTTCCGGCTGACTGCGTTCCTTCATCCATGCAGCCCAGTCAGGCCACCAGCTGCCTTCGTGCATGTGGGCCGTTGCCAGCCAGTGCTCCGGACCGTGACCGAGAAGACCATCGGTGTGGTAATGCCCCTTGGAACCGGGCGGAACAATAATTCCTGCGATATGACCACTGGATGCAAGCACAAATTTAATGGGTGAACTTACAAAGTGGGGAATTCTGTACACGGATTTCCAGGGTGCGATGTGGTCCTTCAGGGTTCCCACGGAGTAGAGATCCATGTCTATATTTCTCAGGTCAATGCTCCGGCCGTCATCCATGCGGAATTTGCCTTCCGTGAGCTGATCTTCCAGATAAAGCCTCTCAAGGATATCAATATGAAGGCGCATGGGCATGCGGGTGCCGTCATCGTTCCAGAACAGAAAATCCAGATTAAAGGGATCTTTGCCAAGGAAAAATTCATCAATGAGGAAATTCCAGTAAAGATCTCTGGGCCTCAGCAGGCTATAGGTCTGCATCATGTTGGATTTGGCAAGGTAACCTTTCTCTTCCATGAGGTCCTTGAGGAAGGTTATCTGGCTTTCATCTATGAAGCTTCTAAGATCCCCTGCATCGCTGAAATCCAGCTGGGAGGCAAAGCAGGAGAGGGTTTTTACTGAGGTATCTTCCTGGCTCCTCAGGAAGGCTGCCGCAATGGAGCAGAGAATGGCACCCATGCAGTAGCCCGTCAGGTGTACCCCGTCGCTGCCCGTAATCTGACGGATTTCCGCAATGGCTTCCACGAGTCCGTTTTTAACATAGGTGTCAATGCCATCATCCCTGAAACTGCCGTCCACGTTTTTCCAGCTGATGATAAAGACGGTAAAGCCCTGCTCCGTGAGATAACGCACCATACTGTTGTGGGGGCTTAAGTCCAGAATATAATACTTGTTGATCCAGGCAGGAACCAGAAGAATGGGAGTTCCGCAGACCTTGTCCGTTACCGGTGCATACTGAATCAGTTCAATTAAACGATTACGGAAAACCACCTTTCCCGGTGTGGTAGCAAGGGTTTTGCCCACCTCGTGATAATCATCCCGGCTATGGCGGACCACCAGCTCTCCCCCGTGGGTGGTCAGGGTATCAATGAGATTCTGCATGCCCTTGACAATATTCTGCCCTCCCTGCTCCAAAGTGGTACGGATAACTTCCGGGTTGGTGACGGGAAAGTTCAGGGGATTCATCATGGCGGTGATCTGATGGGTCAGAAACTGTATCAACAGGTTTGAATGTTCGGATACGCCCCTGATATCCTTAAAACGGCTTTCCATATGTTTTTCAAAACGTATAAAAAGATCTTTATACATGGAAAAGGGCCAGTCATTCCACTGGGGATCCCGAAAACGACGATCTAAGACAGGTGGAGACATTCCTGATTTTATAGCAAAAAGATCCGTAAAAAATTCCATTCTTTCCAGCATCATGCGAAACTGGGTGCCAGGACTCCATGCCAGGTGGACTATGGCGTCAAAATAGGCCCGGCTGAAAGCCGGAACATCCATGGGACCTGTAAATCGGACCATATCTTTACGGAAATTTCTGTCTATGATATGGGCAGCCTCCAGTATAGAATTTTCTTCAGCACTTTCATTTTCCTGTACGACAGGAATTTCCTTGGCAGGTTCCGTTTTTCGGATAATGGGTTTTTTCTGGGCTTTCATACATCCTCCTTGCTGAGGTAACAAAGGTGGGCGGGCTTTATCAGGATGGAACTGCATAGAAATGTTACTGCTTATAGCATGATTTATGGGTGGGTAGCAATGCAAGGTTTGTGCATTGCACTGATAGGACAGATAAGCCTGTTTTTTTAAGGGAAGACTTTCTCCGGACTTTCTGTTAGAATTTAGTTTATTCTTTTATGGAAGTGATCCGGTTCATTTCTGATGCGGTAACAGCATGCCTACTCCGTTCCCTTATTTAAAATCTGTTTATTCAGGGAATCTTTACAGCGTTATGTGAAAACCCCATCCTTTTTGTTCCATACCCGCCATTTAATCAGGGGGTGCCATGTTTTCCTGCCTTGATGCCATTTCCAGAACCCTGCTTCTGCCCCTTTATTTCCGGGCGGAAGAATGTGATGCCCCATCTCCCATTGTCCATGATCCCATGGCAAAAGAACTTATTAAAAAAATACCCTATGATTTTAACATACTGAAAAAGCATACCCTAATGAAAACGGCAACGCTGATGCGTGTGGCTACCGTGGACGGGATGGTGGAACGTTTTCTGGCAACCCACCCCGATGCCGTTGTTGTCAATGTAGGAGCAGGCCTTGATACCCGTTTCTTCCGCATGGACACAGGCCGTATGGACTGGTATGAACTGGATCTGCCGGAAGTGATGAAAATCCGGCGCTTATTTATTGGGGAAGACGAGAGATATCATATGGTGGAGGCCTCCCTTAAAGATCCGGACTGGCATAAGAACATCCCTTGCGAAAACCGCCCCCTCCTGATCATTGCCGAAGGTGTCCTCATGTACCTTGAAGAACCGTGTATCCGGAATTTCATACAGAACATTATGGAGAATTTTTCTTCTTCCTTTTTAATTTTCGATGCCGTAAGTCCTTATCAGATGATGATGAGCGCCTTTAACCCCACCCTGATGCTTACTGGGGCCCGTTTTCGGTGGGGAATGAACACTCCGGAAGAACTGGAAAGCTGGCGGAATGATATTCGCATGTGCGAAAGCCACTATTATCTTGGAGAAATGATGCCCCAGATGGGCTGGCTGAATTTTTTTACCCTTTATCCTTCCGTACGCTTTGGCTTCTCCGCCCAAAGCTATATGCTGGGGCAACCCTTCAGGACAGAACCGGATGGTGAAGACAATGAAAAAAAACCTTAGGCGGGAAAATTTTCAGGTGGAGTTTTTATGCTGACAGAAAATGAGAAAAAGGTCATCTCTGCCATTCAGGGAGATATTCCCCTGGAAGCGAATCCCTATGAAATTCTGGCCGAAGGCCTTGGCATGGAAGAAGAAACTTTTCTTGGACTTTTGAAAAGTCTGGATGAAAAAAAGCTGATACGCCGCTATGGTGCTACCCTGCGTCATCAGAAATCCGGTTTTTCTGCAAATGCCATGGTGGCATGGAAAGCTCCTGAAGAAAAGATTCAGGAAATAGGTGAAACCATGGCCACTTTTGAGGCGGTTTCCCACTGTTACCGCCGGGATCCCAAGCCCGGCTGGCCCTACAATCTCTACACCATGGTCCATGCCAGAAGTCAGGATTCCTGTAGGGATATTGTAAAACAAATGGCTGAAAAAGCAGGTATAGGGGATTATTCCATGCTTTTCAGTATACGGGAACTGAAAAAGACTTCCATGCGCTACTTTGAAACAGAATAATTTAAAGCCCCGGAGAACTGATTTTCTCTGCTCTCCGGGGCTTTAAATATGTTTTAACTGTTTTCTGGACTGACTGTTGTCAGCTCATTTCCGCATGGAATTCCTGCAGACTCTGTACAGCTTCCTTACCTTTTCTCCGCGCTGCAATACCTTTTGCCGCAGCAATGGCTGCCGCAGGGGTAGTGATATAGGGTACGCCAAAACGTATGGCAGCCTTACGGATATAGGAATCATCCGTAATACTGTGCTTGCCCGAAGGCGTGTTCAGAAGCAGGTTTACCTCATTGTTTTTGACCGCATCTCCGATATTGGGTCGGCCCTCCCTGAGCTTTTTCACATTTTCAGCAGGCACACCATTTTTTTCCAGGAAAGTATGGGTACCGCCCGTGGCAAGGATTCTGAAACCCATTTCATGGAAAAGCCTTGCCGCCACCAGAGCTTCTTCCTTATCCGGATCTGCCACAGTAATCAGAACAGTTCCTTCCAGAGGTAAAAGGGAACCCGTTGCTTCGGCAGCTTTGAAAAAAGCAAGCCCTGGAGAATGGGCCATCCCCAGAACTTCTCCGGTGGAGCGCATTTCCGGTCCCAGCACAGGATCCACCTCAGGAAACATCGGGAAGGGGAAAACCGCTTCCTTCACACCAAAATGAGAGAACTGTGGCCGCTTCAATCCAAGATCCACAAGTTTTTCCCCCAGCATGATGCGCACGGCCATACGGGCCATGGGAATGGCACAGACCTTGGAAACCAGAGGAACGGTGCGGCTGGCTCTGGGATTGGCTTCCAGAATGTACACCTTATCATCTGAAATGGCGTACTGTATGTTCATCAGGCCTTTAACACCCATTTCCACAGCAATTTTGCGGGTATATTCCTCTATGGTTTCAACATGCCGGGGCAAAATGGTGACGGGTGGAATCACGCAGGCTGAATCCCCGGAATGTACCCCTGCCATTTCAATATGTTCCATAACCGCAGGCACAAAGGCATCCTGTCCGTCACAGATGGCATCGGCTTCTGCTTCCGTGGCATTCTGGAGAAAACAGTCGATGAGAATGGGACGGTCCGGCGTAACAATTACTGCCCTTGAAAGGTAGTTTTTCAGACTTTCTTCATCATGCACAACCTCCATGGCCCTGCCACCCAGCACATACGAAGGCCGTACCATAAGGGGATAACCTATGCGGGAAGCAATGGCTATGGCTTCTTCTTCCGTGGCCGCCATACCGGATTCGGGCTGGGGAATGCCAAGGCGTTCCATCATCGCATTGAACAGAGCCCTGTCTTCGGCCATATCTATGGTTGCAGGACTGGTGCCCATGATGGGAACACCTGCAGCCTCAAGCTCCTTTGCGATGTTCAGGGGCGTCTGGCCGCCAAACTGCACCACAACCCCTTCACATTTTTCCTTCTCATATATGGCCAGAACATCTTCCACGGTCAGAGGTTCAAAATAGAGCTTATCCGAGGTGTCATAATCCGTGGAAACGGTTTCAGGATTGCAGTTCACCATAATGGTTTCATAACCAGAATCCTTCAGGGCAAAGGCTGTGTGTACACAGCAGTAGTCAAACTCTATGCCCTGACCAATGCGATTGGGACCACCGCCCAGAACCATTACTTTTTTCCCCGATGAAACAGCCACATCATCTCCGCCATGCCAGGTGGAATAATAATAGGCCGCATTTTCAACTCCACTGACGGGGACGGGCTCCCATCCGGGTTTAAGGTTCATGGATTTTCTTTTTTCACGAATACTCTCTTCACTGATGGAGAGCAGCTTTGCCAGATAGCGGTCTGCAAAACCGTCTTTTTTAGCCTGAATAAGCAGGGCATCCGGAAGCATACCGCCTTTGTGTTTTAAAATTTCTTCCTCAAAATCCACAAGCTCCTTCATCTGCTCAAGGAACCAGGTCTTTACACGGGTAACCCCGTGCAGACTTTCAATATCCGCACCTTTTCTCAAGGCTTCGTAAAGGATAAAGTGCCTTTCGCTGGAAGGCTCCGTCAGAAGACCCATGAGATCCTCAAGGCTTTTTTCATGGAAATCTTTAGCAAAACCAAGGCCGTAGCGTCCTATTTCCAGAGAGCGTATGGCTTTCTGCATAGCTTCTTTATAATTTCTGCCTATGCTCATAACCTCGCCCACGGCCCGCATCTGGGTGCCGAGGCGGTCATTGACACCCTCAAATTTTTCAAAGGCCCATCTGGCGAACTTGACCACCACATAATCCCCTGAGGGAGTGTAACGATCCAGGGTGCCGTCGCGCCAGTAGGGCATTTCACTTAAGGTAAGTCCTGCAGCCAGCCTTGCGGACACAAGGGCAATGGGGAAACCCGTGGCCTTGGATGCAAGGGCGGATGATCGGGAAGTTCTGGGGTTTATTTCAATAACCACAACCCTGCCTGAAGCAGGATCATGGGCAAACTGCACATTGGTTCCGCCTATAACCTCAATGGCATCCACAATGCGGTAGGCATAATCCTGCAGCCTTTCCTGAAGCTCTTTTGAAATGGTGAGCATGGGGGCAGTACAGAAGGAATCTCCCGTATGAACACCCATGGGATCCACGTTTTCAATGAAGCAGATGGTAATCTTGTGGCCTGTACAGTCCCTCACCACTTCCAGTTCCAGCTCTTCCCAGCCCCGCACGGATTCTTCAATGAGCACCTGCCGTACAGGGCTGGCCGCCAGCCCCCTGGCAACGATATCTTCAAATTCTTCCATATTATAGGCAAAGCCGCCGCCCGTCCCACCCATGGTATAGGCAGGCCGTACCACCACAGGAAGGCCCATCTCTTCCACGGCCACCATGGCTTCTTCCATGGTGGTGACAATTTCACTGCGGGCCGTTTCTATGCCGATCTCTGCCATGGTTTTTTTGAAGGTATCCCTGTCTTCCCCGCGCTTGATGGCATCAAGGTTAACGCCTATGACCTTCACTCCGAATTCTTCCAGAATACCGGCTTCCGCCAAAGCCGAAGAGAGATTGAGTGCCGTCTGACCTCCAAGGTTGGGCAGAAGGGCATCCGGCCTTTCCTTTTTAATGATCTCCCTTAAGCTTTCCACATTAAGGGGTTCAATGTAGGTGGCATCCGCCATGCCGGGGTCTGTCATGATGGTGGCGGGGTTGGAATTGACCAGAACAATGCTGTAACCAAGGGCCCGCAGGGCCTTGCATGCCTGGGTGCCGGAATAGTCAAACTCACAGGCCTGGCCGATGATGATGGGGCCGGATCCGATGATGAGCACCTTATGAATATCGTGCCTCTTGGGCATAGCCATGCTCCTTGTTAAAAGGGGAAAAATAAAAAAACTCATTTTTTTCGGCCGCAATATGGCAGACTTTAAAAAAATCCGCAAATGCTTCCCTTGTCCGATTTTTAAAAAACCTCCAAAAAAGGCAGCAAAACGCCGGAGCCCTTTAAAAGGGGTACCGGCGCTTTGTTTACTCACAGATCTCAGGAATTAAAAATCAGTCCTGATCCCGCATCTTATACTGACCTTTCAGGCTGTATACCTGCTCCGTCCAGATCTTGTTGAAACGCTCCGGATTGGCAGCAGGTGCCTTGATCATGGCAAGGGCCATTTCCCTCTGCTTGTCCGTATTGGAAGGCTTGGTGAAAAGGGTGGTGGCATGCCTGCTGAAATCCCTGATCATAAAATCAAAGATTTCCTCAATCAGGTCGTCATCCAGCTCCGGCCAGAATTCACGAGCTTCAAGGATGAGCTGGCCATAGGGAACAAGACAGAAAATCTCTCCCAGAACCAGCAGATAATCAATGTCTCTGGCCTGGCCTTTATCCGGTGTGGCTTCCACAAGGAATTTTTTAAAGCTTTCAATCTGCTCTTTGAAAACATTCACATTGGGCAGATCCACACCTTTGTAAGCCAGATTGTAATCATGGAACTGTACCTTGCTCAGCCCTGCCGTGGGGCCCTGATCAAAGAGGAAATCATCATTGCTCACATCATCGCGCTTGGGTATTACAGGGAATTCCGCAGGATTGAAAAGGAAGTTGTTCATGAACTTGACAATCAGTGCCATGTTGACATGAACCGTACCTTCAAGCTTGGGCAGCATGCGGATTTCGTGGGCCGCAATCTCAAAGAAGGGTTCCGCCTCAAAGCCCTTGGCCGCAATGATATCCCAGAGCATGTTAATCACCTCTTCACCCTGGGTGGTAACCTTCATTTTAACCATGGGATTATAGAGGAGGTAGCGGCGGTCATCTGCCTTGGCAGAACGCATATAGTCGATGGCACGCTCGGAGAAGACCTTCATGGCCACAAGGCGGGTATAGGAATCCGTAAAAAGCCGCTTTACATGGGGAAAATCCGTCACGTACTTGCCATAAACATTGCGGTTGGCCGCATGATCGATGGCCTCATAGAAGGAATGGGTGGCCATGCCGATGGCGCCCCAGCCGAGATTGAATTTGCACACGTTGATGGTATTGAGCATGTTGTCCCATGCCTTGGGACCCCGCTCCATGATGTCCGCATCGGTAATGGGATAATCATGGAGAACATATTCAGCCACATAGTTCTGCTCATTTACCGTATTTTTTACACACTCATACTGGGGATGTTTGGAATTGGCGGCAAAAAATACATAATCATCGCTGTCTGCAACTTTGCCGAAGGTGGAGGCAATGGCGCACTCATTTCCGTTACCAATGTAGTATTTATCACCATTTGCCTTGTAGGTGCCATCTTCCTGGGGATAAAGCATCATGTCGGAAGAATATATATCCGCCCCATGCTCTTTTTCCGAAAGACCAAAGGCGAACACTTCACCATCCTGAAGAAGTTTAGCTGTCTTGTGTTTGATTTCTTCATTGGAACCCATCCAGATGGGACCAAGGCCCAGCATGGACACCTGATAGGTGTACCAGTAAGTAATGCCATAGAAAGCTGATATTTCAGCAAATACTGAGTTTCTGTAGGTGTCCCAGCGTGAATCTTCGGCACCGTAACCCGCAGGGGTCATAAGGGTGGCCATGACCTGATTTTCCTTCATGAATTTAACAAATTCATAATTCCAGGTTTTGTCATGCCAGTCTTTCTTGATACTTTTCAAACCCTTGGTTTCAAAATAATCAATAACGGCCTGCATCATTTTCTGGGTTTTTTCATCGGCATGCTTGCGGTTGTGCAGCTTGGGATTGAATAGGATCATCTGCCTTGCTCCCTTGGAAATGAGGTGTGTGAATCAAAACCCCGGATAAGCCATTTGCAATGGACCCCTTCAGGCCCGTTCTGCTGCGGGGCTGCAGCATGGTCAACCCGGAATTTCGTAAAGATTCAGCCTGTGGAATGGATGGGCTGAAAGGATTTTCCGCCCATAATACATCTGTTACACATGCCGAATCGGATCAGATACCCGAAAGTAAAACACTCTGGCCCGGAAATGCTTGCGCACGAACTATGTCCCTCAGGAAAGGGTCCGGAACAAAGTCTTTTTTTCTATCCTATCAAAAAATAGCTTGTGTGCAAGGGATAAAAGAAAAAAATATTCTGACTATCTACAAAACAAAGCATTACCTGCCATGCCCCCCCTGTGCAGCCCGCCATCCGTCGATGTATTTTTTCACAGTACGCCTGTCCAGACCCGTCTGCCGGGCCACTTCCTCATAAGTACGGGCATCCTCATAGCGACGGGCGCAATAGGCCATGAGCAGTTCCTGGGCAGTAAGGGTTCCGGACTCAATACCTTCCAGAATATGGGCATCCAGAGAAACCGGACGGGATCGCTTTTCCCCCTCATATACCGAGGTCAGAAGAATCCTGCGGACGGCCTGCTCCACTTCACGAACATTCCCCGGCCATGGGTAGTCCGGTCCGGGTTTTCGGGCAAGGGTCTGCTTTGCCATTTCCACCAGCTCCGGCGAGGGTATGCCCACAAGACGGGTAACCGTATGATCCAGGAGGGTATCCAGCTCCTTAGGATCCTCCCGTATGCGGTGACGCAAAGGAGGAACCTCAATGATGTCCGAAGAAAGGCGATAATAAAAATCGTCCCTGAAAACCTTTTCCCGTAAATCCTGAAGACTTTTGTTGGTGGCGGCAATGACCCGACCATGGAAACGCATGGCCTCATGGCTGCCCACAGGATAAAAAATTCTTTCCTGCAGAACATTAAGAAGCTTGATCTGAACGGGAGTGGAAACCTCACCGATCTCATCAAGGAAAATAGCCCCATGGGGTGAACAGCGGGCAAAAACGCCTTTAAAATCGTCTACGGCCCCTGTGAAAGCACCTTTTTTATGGCCGAAAAGTTCAGATTCCATGAGGCTTTCGGGAAACTGGGAAAGGTTTAAGGGCACAAAGGCAAGGGTAAAGCTTTCCACAAAACGTTCTTTTTCAGGATCAAAGGGAATATAGCCAGATCTGCCTATGGCTGCAGCGGCACTGCCCTTTCCCGTCCCCGTTTCCCCCAGAATAAGGGTGGAAAAATCTTCCATGCGATTAACAAGGTAGCGTTCATAAAGATCCAGATTCTGGGTAAAGACATTGTTCCAAAGGCTCTCCCGGAATTTTTTCATGGATGGGGATCTTCCGGATAGACTGCGATCGATGAAGTGGTAAGCCCTTCTGAGCTGAAAAGCCAGCTCAAAGGTATGCCGGGTTTTCAGCCCCCGTTTCTGGAGCAGGGCCAGGGCATCTCTGGTGAAAGGAACACGTACCGGTGCTGTGCCTGCTGCCACCTGGGCTTCAATCAGGGCGTCGAATTTTCTGCGGAATGCATAGAAAAGCTCAAAGAGAAAGGTAGTACGCAGAAGAACCTTATCCCTGCCTTCATAGGCTTCCAGATTGGCCCGGCCCTCCTTTTCCAGCAGACTTATTTTTCGGGCAACCTCTTCCACCATGCGCCGTATTCGCTCCTGCCTGTCCGTTTCCGGAAAAACGCCCGCAATGGAGGCATCCAGCTGACTTCTGGCATCACTGAAGGGATTGGTCATCCCTGCCTTGAATACCAGCTCAAAAAAATTGCGTTCGGATTCACTGAGGTGTTTTCTGGGGGGCATAAAGGCTCCTTGGCTTAAAGAATAATGGCAGCTTAACGGGGCACAACATCTCTGCCTTCACCGGGATAGAGGATAAGCTCAGGAACCTCTTCCGGATCAGCGAAAAGCTGCGTCTGGGGAAAAGGGCCTTCAGCGACTTCCGGAGGTGGATCATTTTCCGCCAGTACGGGGCTGGATCGCAGATCGCTGCTGCCTGCAGGAGCAGAAAATTCCACGGCAATATTGTTGGGGTCAAAGGTGTAGATGGAGTGGATGAATCCATGATCCACAGCCTCGGAAACCCATAAGCCTGCCGCCTCAAGCCTTGCCTTCATACGGGCAAGGTCCCCATCATTTTCCACGCCTATGGATACATGGTCAAAGCCGAAAGGGCCTTTAACGGGAACACCATGATCCTTTTCGCTAAGGGCTTCAACCTCCGGCCACTCAAAAAAAGCCAGAGCACAGCTTTCTGAAATGGAAAAAAAATACTGACGATAACCTTTTCTGCCAAAACCAAGAAAAAGGGGCAACCCCACCAGATCCCGCCAGAAACGTATGGTGGCTCCCAGATCCCGGGTGGCCAGGGCCAGATGGTGAATGCCTGTAAATTTCAGGGGCTGATTCATCTTTTTTTCTCCGAATCGATACAAGAATTCATCTGATTAGCACTGATTTTCAGCCATACGAACCTTCATTACAGGTCACTGTTCAGCACAGTTTTCCAAACACCATACATGCAAGACAGATGCACAGGCCCCAGGCTATTTGCCCGTGACGCAATCTTATTCGGGAGCTTCTTGCCCTGTGCGGAAGCGGCAAAAACTCCCCGCCACAGGCAGGATAAGCTTTTTGATTACAATGGCAGACTTAAGCACGCTGCCTTTGTGTCGGCTCAGACAGTTTGCCGCTTCTTTCGCACAGGCCTACAAAGCTCTGATCCGAAACGATTGCAATGTCACTTACAAATAGCCACGGAGCCTTACAGCAGTACGAAGCTGCTGCAATTACAGCATTGGCAGTTCGGAATAAACTGTGCTGAACAGCAACCCACGCCGTGTTACGGCGTTTTGTCATAAAGTAACTTTTGAAGTTACTCAGAAGTTACAGAAAAGTTAAATCTCATTTTGCAAGACTCTTAATACAGCCACAGTCTTGCTTTTGGTTGGGTAACGAACATAAACCCTGTCTGCATTTATGAAAAATGGTTTTTATTTCGTTTGAGCATGGGCAAATATCCTTAAAAATCAAGGCCGCTTACCATTTTTATGAACCTTTATTCATTTTTTTAATTATCGTTATTGAACTATGTCAGAAAAAATGTTTTTAGGGTTAGATACATAGCCTGAGGTTTTTTTACTGCCACAGGCACCAGAAAACCAGACAGCAGCTTAAGGTCTGCCGGATTTCAAATCAATCTGATTTTTAACCAGTCTGATATTTAATCACTGACTTTAATGCCAATGAAAAAGGAGATTTCAGGATGGCCCAAGTTATTGCCGACCGCCGTGATGTGGATTTTGTGCTCCATGAACAGCTTGAGGTGGCCGAGCTTGCCAAAAGCAGCACCTTCACGGAATTCAACCGTAAAACCATCGACCTCATTGTGAATGAAGCCAGAAACCTTGCCATCAAGGAAATTCTTCCTTTACAGAAAATCAGTGATGCAGGCTGCGAGTTTGATGCCGGAACCGTTCGGGTACCCGAAGCCTATCATAAGGTGTACAAAAACTATCTGGACGGTCAGTGGCTGGCCATGGGAGATACGCCGGAGTGGGGAGGGCAGGGAATGCCCAAGCCAGTATGCCTTGCGGCCAGTGAGTATTTCCATGGCGCCTGCAACTCCTTCATGCTCTTTCACATGGCCACCCATGGTGCGGCCCGGCTGATAGAGAATTTTGGTACGGATGAGCAGAAAAATCAGGTACTGAAAAACATGTATGCTGGCAAATGGTCCGGCACCATGCTCCTCACCGAACCGGATGCAGGCTCCGACGTGGGTGCCCTGAGTACTGTGGCCAGGCGCAACCCCGACGGCACCTATTCCCTTTCTGGCTCCAAGATCTTCATCTCCGGTGGTGAGCAGGATATGGTGGAAAATATCATCCATCCAACCCTTGCCCGCATTGAAGGAGCCCCCGAAGGCACCCGTGGCATCTCCCTTTTCATGGTGCCCAAATACCGCATCAAGGCAGATGGCTCCTTAGGAGAATTTAATGATGTAATCTGCACGGGCATTGAGCATAAGATGGGCCTGCACGGCAATTCCACCTGCTCTTTGACTTTGGGAGGAAAGGGTGAGTGCATAGGCACCCTCATCGGAGAAGAGAACAAAGGCATGGCCGCCATGTTCCACATGATGAATGAAGCCCGTCAGATGACAGGCCTTCAGGGTTTTGCCAACGCAACCACGGCCTATATGTATGCCCTGGATTACGCACGCCAGCGTATTCAGACCAAGCATATGACCGATCCCGCCGATGCAGGTCCTGCGGCCATTATCCGTCACCCGGATGTGCGTCGCCAGCTCATGATCATGAAGAGCTTTGTGGACGGCATGCGCAGCCTCATTTACTACAATGGTATGATCCAGAACCGCTGCCAGCTTTCCGACAGCCCGGAAGAAAAGGAAAGACTGAAAAACATTGAAGAGGTTCTGACTCCCATCATCAAGGCCTACATCACGGACAAGGCCTTTGAGGTCTGCTCCCATGCGGTTCAGGTCTATGGCGGCTACGGCTATGTGGAGGAGTATCCCGTGGCCCAGCTGCTTCGTGATGCCCGTGTTTTTCAGATCTACGAAGGTACCAACGGCATCCAGTCCATGGACCTTGTGGGCCGCAAGATGGGCATGAAAAAAGGGGCCGCTTTCATGGCTTATCTGGAGGAAATCCGCAGCACCATAGAAAAGGCTCGGAACATTGAATCCATCCGGCCTCTGGCGGAAAATTTGGAAAAACTGCTGGAAACCTACACGGAAACCGCCATGGTACTGGGTAAGGCCGCAGCCAGCGACAAGGTGCTTAACGCCTTTGCCTTTACCCATCCCTTCCTGGAGGCCACGGGTGATCTGACCATGGCATGGATGCTTTTGTGGCGGGCCCTTGTGGCCGAACCCAAAATCGGTCTGAAGAAAAAGGATGATGCCTTTTACAAAGGCCAGATCACCACGGCCCGTTTCTTCATCAATACCCAGCTTCCTGTTACCGCAGGTAGGCTTGCCTCCATCCGGGTCATGGATGGCGCAGCCATCGACATGGAAGATGCGGGTTTCGGAGGCTGATGATATTCAGGTTTCAGCTTGAAAAGTCTTTGATTTAAGAACTAAAAAACAAACCGGGGGCCTTGGGCCTCCGGTTTGTTTATAATATTATCATTTTCAAACTCTGCAAATGCATATGTACTGTATGCCGTACAGACTTTTTTTCATAAAATATCGCTGAAACAGAGATCACAGCAGACAATCCAGCTTTCTGATCCTGAAGTCACATAACAGGAAAGGGTCTGGCACATTCCGTCTCCGGTGATGGAGCGGTAGGGCTGGGTGACCCGAACCCGGCCGGGAGTACGAAGAGCCCTTTTGAAATAGGGTCGGCGGAACCAGTCTCCGCTGCGTCCCTCCTGCAAAGGAGCAAAGCAGGCGTCGGACCTTCTTTCCGGAGCTGTACCCGTAAGGGTGGACCCCACCTGCAGCCCAGTGGGAGTAAGCAGATAACATCGCAGGGTTCTCTTATCCTCCAGCATGCCCCTTAAGGCCTCCTCCGGCTTAAGTCCGGAACAGAGCTTCTCAAGGGCAAGGGAGAAAAGATCCAGAACCGGCTTGTTCCGCCTTCGCCACAGATGCTCCTTTTCTCCCAGCTCAGCCTTGCATCGCTCCATCAGACCATCAAAATCAGGAGAGGCCGGAGACGGATTCTTTTCCGGTCTGCCAAAATAATACCCCTGTACCATGTCGGCATCCGATTCCATGGCAATACGGGCTTCCTCCTCCCTTTCAATGCCTTCCACAAGAACAAGGGAGCCTGCCTGATGCAAAAGGGAAATAATGCCGGGAAGCATGCGCCGGGTACGGGCTTCGCGACCTGCACGGGCAATGATGGTTCGGTCCAGCTTCACAATGTGGGGGGAAAAACGCCAGATCCGTTCAAAATTGGAACTTCCTGCGCCAAAATCATCCATGGCAATGAGGCAGCCCAGATCCCTGAAAAAGGATATACCCCTGTCCATACGTTCCGGATCTTCTGTGGCCTGTTCCACCACCTCAATCACTACGGATTCCGGAGAAAGTTTGTAATAATCCAGAAGCTCAGAAAAAAATGAGCCATATTGCCTGGCATGAACGGCAACATCAGTGGCCACATTGAGAAAAAGCCAGCTGTCTTTATTGCCAAGCTTTAGAAAATTAGCCACATGGAGGGCACGGCAGAGGCGGTCTGCCAGCATGAGTTTTTCCGTGGAAAGTCCTCTGAAAAAATCCGGAGGAGCCAGGGGCTGGCCGTTTCTCGTTGGCCGTATCAAAGCTTCAAATCCCACAATCCTCTTATGGGCGAGGCTGTACACCGGTTGAAAAACCGAGGCCAGCCTGTGGTCTGTCCAGTAGCCTTCCCAGCAGTCCCCGCAGTTACCCATGAGGGAAGACACCTTATTAAATGAACATGCAGATGTTTTTTTTATCATGGCCATGGATCCCGGCCCTTTGTCTTCCTGAAACAAGGAGTCCTCCTTTTAATGTCTTTCCCCCATAAAATAGAATCACAATTCATGCCAGAGAAGGCACAAAAAATATAAATGCTTAATATGACAGTATTTATATGAAATCCATAATTCATATTAATTTATTTTTTATACAAAAATGTTCAAAATCCTAGCCACGCAATACCATTTTTGTGATTATCAGCTCCGGTCCCCATTGCCAAAGGGAGCCTTAAAAATCGGGAAAGGAGGCAGCAGGCATAACACTCAACATCTTCCTTGAGTTCCCTTATAAGCCCTGACGATCCATGGAATTCTTCCTGCTGCATACTGGCTCCTGCTTCCACCTTTTTACAAGCTGGCAAAATTTTTAACAGGCCAGTAGCCAGACATCCCTGCCTGCAACTAACTCAGCAATACGGATAAGCAGACCGGACTTCTTTAATCCCAGCAAAAAACCAGCTTTATCAAACCCTGATTACAAAAAAATACTTTCAGCATCTTTACGGCACGCAGCCTGCAAGTAGAGGAAGGGGGAAGTTTTAATAAAAAGAGATCATTTCTGACGGAGAAGGAGAAACTATGGATCTAAAGTATCTGATTGCCCTTGATGGCTCAACGGCATCCATGGCCGTCGTCCATTATGCCGCAGCCATGCTGCCCAAAGACCGGTCAGAAATAGTCCTTTTTCTTGTTGAGCTGGATATGCCGGAATCCTTTTGGGATATCTACCCGGACCCTGAAAATCGCATACACAAAGAAGAGATGGTTGAATGGGCTACAAGACAGCATAAATGCTTTGCCAGTGTCCTTGAGACGGCACGCAGCATATTAGTGGAAGCGGGATTCCCCCGAAAATGCGTTAACATTAAAATGTACCGGCGAAATACCGGTATTACACGGGATATTATTTCCGAAAGCATGGACGGATATGCAGCTGTTTTTGCGGGGCGCAAGGGATGCTCCAACCTTGCCCGCCTGCCCATCGGCAATGTTGCCCGGAAGCTTGTATCCCGCATCCTGCATATTCCCCTCGTCATCGTTGGCGAAAATGCGGAAACAAATCATATTCTCATCGGCTTTGATGATTCCAGGGATTCCAGAAGCTGTCTTCGATTTTCTGCATCCCTTTTTGCCGGTACAGATAAACAGTTCCACATTCTTCACATTGCCCGCTCTTTCAATCTTTTTAATGGTGAATTTCAGAATCCGGGCACTGTGACTGTCAGGCAGACCATAGATGATCAGGAAAAAAACCGGCGGATGAAAATAGAACCTGCCATGGAAAAAGCCCTTCAGATTCTTAAAGAGCATTCCGTGGAAAAAACAAACATGGAAAGCCTTATTATCACAGGCTATATGAACCGTTCCCTCGGACTTCTGGATATGGCTGAAAAGGAAGGCTGGGGAACAATCTTCGTTGGACGCAGGGGAGTCTCCAGAATACAGGATTTTCTGATGGGAAGGGTAGGGGAAAAACTTGTGGAAATGGCCAGAGATCAGGCCATATGGATTGTAAACTGATATGAGACAGGGCAAAGTTCTTTTTCTGCAATATTTTTCAGATAATTATTCAAAGGATCAATGCCGCAGTCAAATCGGTTCCGGTTGTGCAGGGATTTATCCAGAAGAACCGTTTTGATCATTATGCCTTGCTTTCATAGCGTTCAACAGCCGCTTTGAGTCCGGAATTTCAGGTCAGCCGACAGATCTTCATCCGCTGACCAGTCTCCTTTCAGCCTGTCCCCGCCTGCGGGATGACTCGCAAACTATCCCACAGACCTTTTTTTATGGACCCATCCCCCCGAAGCATGCTCTAATAAAGTTGCAGAGCATGCCTGCCTCAAGTATCAAAATCCAGCCCACCCTATTATAACAAGGATGCAAGATGAGTAATTTCAAGACCATATTGTTTTTTGTCCTTGCTGTCCTCCTTTGTTCATCAATGGTTTCTGCATCGGAAATTTATCAGTTCACCGACGAAAAAGGGGTCATACATTTTACGGACAATCCCATGAAGGTTCCCGGTGCAGAGTACAAGGAAATAGCTAGCCAGGGCAACTCCCACCCCAGGGGAAGTGATCTTATTGAAATCCTTGAAAAAAAACTAAACCCCAGGACTGCTGTGGAACAGGCTGCCATGGCAACTGTCCGCGTGGAATCCGTTCTTGGCATAGGTACGGGTTTTTTTATCAGTGAAAGGGGCCATATCCTCACCAACCGCCATGTGCTGCAACAGGACAAAGCTGAAGCACAAAAACAGAGAGAACACTACAGAAAGACGGAACAGAAGCTTCGCACCTATGGAGAACAGATCCGGCAGGAAGAACAGCGCCTTGAGGATGCACGAAAAAGAGCCGATGACTACGGGTTGAGGATTCCAGAAATGCATTCCAGCCAGCAGGAAAGGGCCAGAAAAAATCTTCAGGATGAACAGCGCAATATCCGGGAGCGGGAAAGCTACCTCAGGGGTATAAGGCAGGAATACCGGCAGGCAAAGGACGAGCTGGACAAACACCGGAGGGATTTTGAATGGCAGAACAATCTGGCCGGGACTCAGAGACAGGTCCGTATCGGACTTGCGGACGGATCATCCTTACAGGCATCCATTATCAAAATCAGTGAGCAGCACGATCTGGCCCTTCTTCATCTGAGAGGATACTCCCGCACACCCAAAATGGAAACAGCCAACCCGAGACTCCTTCCCAGGGGCGCACCCCTCTATGCCATTGGCAACCCGGCAGGACTCAACCACTCCGTTGTGAACGGAATTCTCTCCGGCATGGAAGGGGTATGGGTCAAGACCAATGCCAAAATATATCCCGGTAATTCCGGCGGTCCCCTCATCACCCAAAAGGGAGAGGTGGTAGGAATCAATACCTTCAAGGAACTCACCCACAAATTTGAAGGGCTGGGTTTTGCCCTTGATATCAGCGTGGCCCTGTCGGATATGGCGGGCAGTTTCTAAAACAACGCCCCCATGCTTTTCTTTACATGGAGGAACCCTGCCTATGGAATTTTGGTAATGCAAAGAGGAATTAATGCTTAGGGGTGATGAAGGTGCCGTCATCCAGCTCTTTGTATGCCAGCTCCACTTCTTCTCTTGTATTCATAACAATGGGACCTCCGCAGGCAAGGGGTTCATTAAGCGGAGGAGCGGACAGGAGGATGAAACGCAAAGACGCATCCCCGGCCTCCACGCGTATTCTGCTGCCGGAACCAAACAGCAGAACATTTTTTTCACCCATGGGCGGATGCTCAGGATCAAAGCGGCCTTCTCCGTAAAAGATGTAAGTATACAGAGTGTCCCCGGCATTCGTCGGGAGTTCCCAGAGAGCATGAGGCGCAAGGCTGACATCCATAAAAAGGGGCTTAATATACCGGCCTTCAAAAGCACCCTGAACACCCCGGTATCTGCCTGCTATCAGACGGATTTCACATCCCTCTTCCCGGATGAGGGGAATTGCATCTGAACGGATATCGCCATAGGCAGGTGGAGCCATTTTTTTGTCTGCCGGCAGATTCAGCCAGATCTGTACACCCAGCATCCTGCCCGGCGGCTGGGGCATTTCCTGATGAATGATACCGCTGCCTGCGGTCATCCACTGGCAGTCCCCATCCAGAATGCGGCCTTTATTCCCAAGGCTGTCACCATGATCCACCTTGCCTTCTATAAGGTAGGTGATGGTTTCTATACCCCGGTGCGGGTGCCAGGGAAATCCTTTGATGTAATCTTCAGGCCTTTTGTTATCAAAGGCGTCCATCATGAGAAAGGGATCAAAGAGTTCCGCCGTGCGGCAGTTGAAAAGCCTCACCAGTCGCACTCCTGCACCGTCTCTGGTTTCTTCTCCTTTTACCACTTCTTTAATCCTGCGATATGTTTCCATGCCTGCTTCCTTTCTTAAGGCTTAGGAGCTGCTTTCCGCATATTTCTGAAGCTGACTTCCTGCGGTCTTGGGATTAGTCAGCACCAGAGGGCCATTGATGCATCCCCCGGCACATGCCATTACCTCCACAAGGTTGGCATCTGCCTCTTTGTTCTCCGATGCAGCTCTGCCATAGGATTTGAGGGCTTTCATGCCAGCCTTGTCCAGGCCGTTTATCACCCTTACTTTCAGTTTTTCCGGGTGTGTAAGCCTGCTTTGAACGGCCTGGGCAACACCGCCGGAACGGGCAAAGTATCTCGCACTGCTGGTGGGCTGATTCTGGGAAAGGACAGGCTCACATGCGGCAACATCGATTTCTCTGGCGACAAACAGAGCACCGATTTCCTCGGCGGAAAGCACATAATCCACATTGGGATCATCAAAACCCTCCTTACGTTTGGCAAGGCAGGGGCCGACAAATACGCTGATGCAGTCCGGGAACGCCTCTTTCACCCGTTCTGCTGAATAATGCATGGGAGACCGGGTTTCCGAGATGAAGGGCAGGAGTTCCGGCACATAGATTTCAATGGCGCGTACATAGGCCGGGCAGCAGGAAGTAGTCATCAGGATGTCTCCCTGTTCCATTCTTTCTTCAAACTCAAGGGCTTCCTTTGCTGCCGTTATGTCCGCACCAAGGGCAACCTCAAAGGTCTGATGAAATCCGGCCCGGATGAAGGCCGCATCCAGCTGCCCCGGAGCAGCACGGAACTGGGCGGCAATGGCAGGAGCATAAAGGGCCACCACTTTTTTACCTTCTATTATATGCCGGATCACATCCACAAGCTGTCCCTTGTCCACCATGGCACCAAAGGGACAGCTCCTTATACATGCACCGCAGAAAATACATTTATTGTAATCAATGGTTTCCTTGCCGTCTTCATCCTTGGTGATGGCATTTACCGGGCAGGCTTCCTCACAGGGAACGGGGATTTTAATGATGGCATGGAAGGGGCAGTTTTTCTGACAGATACCGCAGTTGATGCATTGGGCATCGTCAATCAGGGCACGGCCTTTCTGGATATGGATACTTTTTTTAGGGCAGTTGGTCATGCAGGGTCGGGCGATACAGGCCTGACAGGCACTGGTAACCATATAACAGGCACGGATACAGGCATTACAGGCCTCATCAATGACCGTGAGCATGGGTCCCGTTGGTTTTTCCCTTTTCAGGGCTTCCGCAGCATAATCGGAAAGCTGCTTTTCCTCATCATAGTCTTCTATGCTGTGACCCAGCCGTGCAATGATACGCTGACTGAGTATTTCCCTGTCATGGTGAACGCAGCAGCGAAAGGGTGTACCATGCAGGGGAAGCATTTTTCTGGGGAGGGCGTACAGTTTTTTTTCCAATATACCCTCAAGCTGATACCTGGCTATATGAATCAGGATTTCACGCTTGATCTCTGTGGCCTTGTTATTGATGTTGAGCACTGTCTGATTTCCTCCGGTTCTGTTTCCGGTCATGCACCATTTCCCGGGAACCTTATTTTTATCCTTTTATTGAAACGGCTATTTCCTGTGCTTTTGTTTTAGCCTTTTCCACCTCATCAAAAACCAGAGCCACGGCCATGCGACGACCCACATGGCTGACGGGCTTGCCGAAGATACGGATAAAGGCATTTTTGTCAAAAGCCCCATCCGGTACATCCAGCACAGGCACAGAAGCCTCGCTGCTGCTTTTGAATGCCGCACTTGCTCCCGGACCGTAAAAAACAAAATCAAGGGGCAAACCTAAAACGGCCCTTACGTGCAGGGCGAACTCGCTCTGGCTCTGGGTAATCAGGGTGACCATACCCGTATCATGGGGACGGGGACTCACTTCACTGAAATAAACGTCCTCGCCTTTTATAAAGCATTCCACGCCAAAAATGCCCCGACCTCCAAGTCCGTCTGTGATGGTTCTTGCCATCATCCGGGCTTTTTCAAGAACATTTCCCGGCATATCCATGGGCTGCCAGCTGAGAACATAGTCCCCGTCTTCCTGATGGTGCCCGATGGGTTCACAAAAAACCGTCTCCTTTTCCGTGCGTGCCGTAAGAAGGGTGATTTCATAATCAAAGGGAATGAATTCTTCCACAATCAGCTCGCTGGCATCTCCCCTGGCCTCTTTTGCATGTTCCCATGCCCGGACCAGTTCCGCTTCGGACCGGATGATACTCTGCCCGTGGCCGGAAGAGCTCATGACGGGTTTGACCACGCAGGGGATACCGATTTCTCCGACTGCTGCCTGCAGTTCCCCAAAGCTTTTCACAAAGCGGTAGGCGCTGGTAAGAAGCCCCAGTTCCTTTGCTGCAAATTCCCGGATATTCTTCCGGTTCATGGTTTTTTTCACGGCTTCGGCATTGGGAATGACATGAAACCCTTCTTTTTCCGCATCTTCAAGGGCTTCAATGCTCAAGGCTTCAATTTCCGGAAGAATAAAGGTGGGCTTCTCCCGACGGATGATTTCCAGAAGGGCATCCCTGTCTTTCATATTCACCACATGGGCGGCATTGGCCACGAGATGGGCCGGAGCATTGGGGTAGCTGTCCACGGCGATGGTTTCAATGCCAAGGCGTGCTGCCTCTATTACCACTTCCTTGCCAAGCTCGCCGCTGCCAAGGAGCATGATTCTGATGCTGTTACTTTTTAAAGGGCTTGTGAATAACATAGGATTCCTTCATATTTTTTCAGGTTGACCGGAGATTGCCTGAAAAGGTTTTTCCGGTTTAAAACCGGAAGCCTTTGCCAGAAAAAGGTCCGGAAAAGACTGGATACGGATATTGTAAATTTCCACACTGTCCGAGTATCCCTGACGCAGCAGGGCAAGATAATTCTCTGTTTTTCGGATTTCCTCGCTGAACTGCTGCACCAGCGCCTGTGTTTTCAGCTCAGGATATGCTTCCACACGGGCAAGGAACTGCCGGGTAACTACCTGTTCTTCCCTGATGATACGGTCTGCGCTGTCCGGATCGCCTTCTTCCGGGGCCGTCCGGGTTCGCAGGGAGGAAACCGCAGTTAGAAGCTCCCTTTCATGCTGCAGGCTTGCCTGAACAATGCTCTGGAGCTGGGGCCAGAGATCAAAACGCTTCTGCAGAATGGTGTCTATGTCGCTCCAGGTTTTTCTGACACGGTTTTTCAGAAAAACAAGGTCATTGTAATGCAGGATAATGGTGTAGACAAGAAGCGTTAAGGGAACGGAGAGGGAAATTTTAAAAAGGGCTCCCGGCGTCAGCCAGCCCAGTCCGGCCCAGAGAATTGTGCATGCAAAGAGAACTGAACCAAGGCCGAAGGATGAAAGAAGAAAGCTCCGTGAAGACATGGAAAGAAGAAGGGCCTCTTCCTTTCTGTGGGTAATGAAAAAGAAATTACTGCTGTCACCCTTCTGCAGGGCAAGGCTGTCACTGCATTTTTCATCCAGACCGGCAAAACCAATGCAATATACGGAAGTCTCCGCTGGCATCCAGCTTTCCCTGTAGCGTCGATTTCCCTCATGCCATGTAGTGTTTTCAGGAAACTCCAGTTCTGCATCCTTTAGCTGAATTTTTACCCGTCCTTCTTCATCCTCCAGCCAGAAATCCGTACAGTCACTGCCGCTGGCAATGGTTTCCCATCTGCTTTTATTGTCGCTGTCCTTTCTTTTTTCTTCAATGCTGTAACTCCAGGCCACGCAATCCATTTTTTTCAGATGACTTTGTATGCAGGGAAGCTCTTCATCCGTCCGGATCAGACCTTTAAGCTCGGCAAGACCGTAGCTGAGACCTTTGGTTTTAGCCGTAGGAATATGCTCTATCAGACGCTTTCTGCGTATGGCTTTAAAGCTTGTGAAAAAAAAGATACCACCCAGAACAATTCCCAGAAAGGTTAAGCCTGAAACCAGCCAGAAGGAATGGAGATAACTGCTGTCCGTGGCTTCCACAAGAGTTTCGGCCCTTTTCTTCTCTTCGGGAAGCAGGCCCACGGGCATGGGAAACATGGTATCTGCCATGGCAAGGAAAAGCCCTCTGTCCGGCCACTGCATGCTGTTTTTTTCCATGAGAAGACGCATGGCATAAAGGTCTGTGCGGGACGCTGGGTCTGGGGCTTTTTCCACAACCCTGTAACGCATCTGATAGAGGGCGGCAGCCTCACTCCAGTCCCGTTTCAACTGATTCATTCCCATGGAGGTGAGTATGGACACAACACCAAGAGACATAAAAAAAACAAAGACCCAGAAACGGTGTACATGCAAAGCAGAAAGCAAAAGGGCAATGGCAAGGGCCACAAGCCCCGAGGCAAGGGAGGTAAGAATGGAGGCCAGCAAAAGATTCTGTCCACCTTCGGCCTGCAGGGAGCTGTCCGTTAAAATGGGCGGTATGCCGGACTGCTTCATGGAAAAGTGGAAGCTGTTTTTATCCCCTGCGTATTCCCCAAGAAGACTTAAAGTCTGCCCTTCTCTGATGGCCCATTCCTTGTAAGTAAGTTTCCCATCCTTTCTGTTCATGCTCATGGAAAGGGAAAAAACCATGCTGCCCGGCCGGTTATTCCAGTCTATCTTCACCTGCCCGGTTTCATCACCAAGGAAAAAATCCGTCCCCCGCTCTCCGCTTTCAAGCACCCGGATTCTGGTTTTATCATCACTGTCCTTGTATTCTTCCTCAAGGCGATACCGGACATAAACCACCTCGCTGCCGGAATATGGGGCCTTTATCAGATGATTATCGGCAAGCACTCTGCCCTGAATGGCATAGGGCCCGTCTGCCAGTGCTTCTACGGGTGTCATGGGAAAGCGGTCGATCTGCCTTGCCTCCCGCATCTGGCCAAAACCCCATTGAAAAAGAAAAAAAGCCACAGCAAAACAGATGGCTGCACCGGAAATTTTCAGTATAAACTTAAAAAAAACCGAGATTGACGACGGATTTCCTGTGTTTTTTTTCATAGGGGAAAAAGCCTTCCTTAAAAAAAGATTATTATTGATATGAAACTTGCTTCTCTTTTCTCCCTAAGCCCTGATGTTCAGGCCGACATCCTCTTTATTCCCTGTATTGATCTTTGGTGTTTCTCCAGTTTTGTCAGAAATAATCCGGAGCCTGAGCTGATAATCTCCCGTTTCCAGATCCACGGGTAAACGGCTGCCGTCAGGAACCATAAGAACCAGAACTTTTCCCCTCATGGGATCTGTCTCCACATTCTCATCCCTGCGATCCTTCCCTTCAAGCAGGGCATTTCTTCTGGATCTTGCCGGACGGACCTTGAGTACTTTTACAGGTACGTCTCCCTGCTGATACCGTGGATGCCCCCTATGACCGGCAGAACTGCTTTCTGCAATTTTTCCAATAATAATTTCCATAATGATTTCCTCCTTTTTTCTTATCTTATCGGTAAAAGAAAGAAAACCTGAATATGTGCACCTTATGGGCGATACAGATCACAGGAATTTAAAAAATTACATTTCTGTACCCAAAATCACAAAAATATCATTTTTTGAAAATAAACGGATGCCAGCGGATTCGAAAAAAAAGATAGCCATTGAATAATAAATCAATTTAACATATCCTTTTTATATAAAAAACAAAAAACACAACAATCAATTAGAAGTCATGGCATACTTTCTGCAAAAAGACCCTTGTTGCAGGCGGATTCTTCCACTTCAGTAAAAAGGCCCCATGGAAAGCCGTGTGAAAAAAAGCGTTTTAAAGCCCTTTTTTAAAGGAGACATATAAATGTGCCGTTTATTTGCAGTAACCAGCGACACCCCCCTTTCCCCCATGAAGGCACTGGAAGCACTGGATGCCATGCGGGAAGGCCATGACGGTTCCGGAGTGGGGCTGTTTATGAGGGATCTGGGTGGCCCCTTTGCCGCCATCAAGGGAGCGCCCATACTTTCAGGGATATTTACGGATGCGGGTCTAAAAAAGCTTGATACCCTGATGATGGACATAGGCTTTATGACCAAATACCGCATGGGCATACAGCTTCCTGAAACACCACCTGCGGGAACGCCGTCAAGGGACATCTACCTGATCCGGGCCTACGATTATCCCAGAGCCTGGGAAAATCTGGCGGAAGAAGAAAAACACCGCCGTCTCCTCAAGGTCAGACTAGAGCTCCGTGAAATGGGTGAAGCCGACGGCGATATGATTGTCTTCTCCTTCTGGCCGGATGTGATCATGATCAAGGAAATAGGAGATCCCCTTACGGTTGGCCGCTATATGGATCTCGACCGCCATGGCATCACAGCCCGCATCATCATGGCCCAGGGCAGACAGAACACCAATTATGCCATCAATCTCTATGCCTGCCATCCCTTTTTTCTGGAAGGCTTTGCCACCATGACCAACGGAGAGAACACCGCCTTCATACCCGTAAAGGAATTTCTGGAATCCCGGGGCTTTGACGGCTATATCGGATTTCAGTCCGACTCCGAGGTCTTTGTGCATATTCTTCACTATATCAGCACCTTTCTGGATCTTCCCTTGGATGCCTACAAACACATTATCACCCCCCTTCCGGATGAGGCGCTAAATTCCCATCCTGACGCATCCGTACTGAGGATACTCAAGCAGAGCTGCAGAAGGCTTATCATTGACGGACCCAACTGCATCATCGGTAATCTTCCGGACGGCACCCTTTTCATGGGTCAGGACAGCAAAAAACTCCGGCCCGGCATTGTGGGTGGCAAGCCCGGCATATGGGCCTTTTCATCGGAAGTCTGTGGTCTGGACACGGTGATCCCGGACAGGGATAAGAGCAAAGATTTTCAACCCATGCACCTCGATATGGCCATGGTGGGCCCGGATCGCAAGGAGGTTAAAGTATGTCGGCAAACGGACAGATTATCCCGTCAAGCTTAAGCATCAGCGATCTGCCCTGGCAGATCCGCTGGAATCAGGACAAATGCACCCTCTGCGGCAGCTGCACCGCCGTATGTCCGGTGAACTCCATAGAGCTGGGTGTATTCCGCAAGCGGGAAATCAAAGCAGGCACAGGATTTGCGGAAAAACCATCCTCCTCCCAGACTATCCGCTACGGCATCCGCCAGAGAACAAGCCCGGCCTATGCCTGCGTGGGCTGTGCCATGTGTTCTTTGGTCTGTCCCAATGACGCCATTGCTCCTGTCCGCAATGATGGCAGTGACAAACTTCGCTATCACATAAATCAGGGGGGACAGCCAAAAAGCAGGGGAGGGCGGCGGAACGACCCGTCAGGCCTTCTGGATCAGATTAAATTCATCCGAATTTCCATGCTCACGGACCCGGCACTTGATGCCGGTCGCCACACCTTTGATGTGAATACCCTGCTGGGCCGGGTGCTGGAACCAAGAGATGCCCTGAAGCACCAGCGGGAGCACGGATGGATGCCGCCTGTGCGGGAAATTTATCCTCTGGTCATCGGTGGCATGAGCTTCGGCGCCCTTTCACCTACCATGTGGGAAGGCCTTCAGATGGGAGTGGCCTACCTCAATGAGGAAATGGGCATGCCCGTGCGGATCTGTACGGGAGAGGGCGGATGCCCGCCAAGGCTTCTGCGCTCCCGTTTCCTCAAATATGTAATTCTCCAGATTGCCTCCGGTTATTTCGGCTGGGATGAGATCATCCACGCCATTCCTGAAATGAAGGAAGACCCCTGCGCCATAGAGATTAAATACGGACAGGGAGCCAAGCCCGGAGATGGAGGACTGCTCATGTGGCACAAGGTCAATAAGCTGATTGCCGCCATCCGCGGTGTGCCGGAAAGGGTCAGCCTGCCAAGCCCTCCCACCCATCAGACCCAGTATTCCATAGAGGAATCCGTGGCCAAGATGATCCAGAGCATGAGCATGGCCTGGGGATTCCGGGTTCCGGTCTATCCCAAGATATCCGCCACATCCACAAGCCTTGCGGTGCTCAACAACCTCACCAGAAATCCCTACGCCGCAGGACTTGCCATTGACGGAGAAGACGGAGGAACCGGGGCCGCCTATAATGTGTCCATGAATCACATGGGACATCCCATCGCTTCCAACCTGCGGGACTGCTACTTAAACCTTGTGAAGGTGGGTAAGCAGAATGAAATTCCCCTTTTTGCAGGGGGCGGTGTAGGCAAAAACGGCAACCTCGCAGCCAATGCCGCAGCCCTCATCATGATGGGCGCTTCCGGAGTGCAGACGGGTAAATATATCATGCAGGCCGCAGCAGGCTGCCTCGGCTCCGAGCAGGACCGTTGCAACATCTGCAACATCGGGCTTTGTCCCAAGGGCATAGCCTCCCAGGACCCGAGAATCTATCGCAGGCTGGATGCGGAGAAGGTGGCGGAACGCGTGGTGGATCTTTATCTGGCCTTTGACATGGAGCTTAGAAAAATTCTTGCCCCCCTGGGCCGCTCCACCTCCCTGCCCATCGGCATGTCCGATGCCCTGGGAATCAATGACTACCATGCCGCCGAACGCCTCGGCATCCGCTATGTGGTGTAGGAGGAAACCATGCATAACTCTAAAACGCTTATCATAGAAGGCAGGGACAGTGAGGGCATCCGCCTGGAATCCCGTCTTCTGGAAGAACACATTCAGGAGGCTGTCAACAAAGGCTTCCGCAATCTGGAAATCCGGGCTGCTGGTCAGCACGGCATAGGCGGAAGACTCTGGAAGGCAGAAGAACCCGTAAGCATACGCATCGAAGGTACTGCGGGCCAGCGCCTTGGGAGCTTTGGCTATCCCAACACAGAAATAGAAGTCATGGGTTCCGCCTCCGAAGACACGGGCTGGCTCAATGCCGGAGCAAACATACTCGTCCATGGCAACGCAGGCAACGGAACCTGCAACGGCATGGCCCAGGGCAAGGTCTGGGTGGCCGGGTCCGTAGGCTCCCGCAGCATGACCATGACCAAACGCAACCCCCGTTTTGAACCGCCCGAACTCTGGGTGCTTGGTTCCGCCGGAGATTTTTTCGGTGAATTCATGGCAGGCGGAAAAGCTGTCATCTGCGGATGGCAGCCCCAGAATCCTGACAATGTTCTGGGACACCGGCCCATGGTCGGCATGGTGGGCGGTCAGGTCTTTTTCCGGGGGCCCATGGACGGGTTCAGTCAGGCCGATGCCCGCATGGTTCCCATTGAAGAAGAAGACTGGATCTGGCTGAAAAAGGGCCTTTCGGATTTTCTTCTTAAAATTCAAAAACCCGAACTCTACGACACCCTAAGCGTACGGGAAGACTGGCAGTGCCTTGTAGCCCGCTCTCCCATGGAAAAACGGGAGACGGAGCGTGGCTCCATGAGGGATTTCCGCAAAGGCATCTGGGATAAAGAGCTGGGAAAGGGCGGGCTCATCGGTGATCTGACAGATCTGGACATGAGTCCCATCCCCCTGATTACCAGGGGAGAACTGCGGCGATTTGTGCCCGTATGGGAGAACCGGAAATACAAAGCCCCCTGTGAAGGAACCTGCCCCACGGGTATTCCAGTGCAGCAGCGCTGGCAGCTGATAAGAGAAGGACGCATGGACGAGGCCGTGGATATGGCCTTAAGCTACACGCCCTTTCCCGCAACGGTCTGTGGCTACCTCTGTCCCAATCCCTGCATGGAAGCCTGCACCCGAAACAGTGCCTTTATGGCCCCTGTGGATATCAAGCCACTGGGAAAAGCTTCCCTTGCCGCTTTCACCCCGGTATTCCCTGCCATAAAGGGCAGAAAGGTGGCCGTTGTCGGTGGCGGACCTGCGGGTATTTCCGTGGCCTGGCAGCTCCGCTCCAAAGGGCATGAGGTGGTGATTCTGGACAAAAGCGAGGTGCTGGGCGGAAAAATGCGCTCTGTGATTCCGGAATCCCGCATTCCACAGGAAGTGCTGACAAAGGAGCTGGAAAGGGTTGCTGAAGTAATACCCCACATACACCTCAAACAGTCCCTTACCCGAAAGGATGTGGAGCGGCTGAAAAGCGACCACGACCACATCATTATAGCCACCGGCGCATCCAGCCCCAGACGCCTTATGGTGGATGGCGGGGAGCGGCAGGTCACTTCCCTTGATTTTCTGGAACAGGCCAAAGCCAATGCCATAAAACCCGGAAAAAATGTGGTGATTATCGGCGCGGGCAATGTGGGCTGCGATGTGGCAACAGAAGCAAAGCGCCTCGGTGCGGAAAACATCACCCTCATAGACATACAAAAACCCGCCGCCTTTGGTGTGGAAAAGGAAGATGCGGAAAAAGCCGGTGCCGTCTTCCGCTGGCCCTGCTTCACCAAAGCCCTCACTAAAGAAGGCGTGCTGCTTGAAAACGGTGAGCTGATTCCGGCGGACACCATTGTAACCTCCATAGGGGACATGGCTGTTCTGGATTTTCTGCCGGAAAGTGTGGTGGTAGAAAAGGGTCGGATCCGGGTCAATGAATACGGCCAGACCACGGATGCTCAAATCTTTGCCATAGGCGACATGGTGGGGCAGGGCCTGATCACCGATGCCATCGGTGCTGGACGCAGAACGGCCCAGGCCATCTGCGACATGGCCGAAGGCAGGCTTCCGGAAATGGATGCAAGGGAAATACTGAAGCTGGAAAGGGTGCATCTGGAATATTTTGATCCCCGCATTCCACCCAAGGAAGATCTGGGCGGCTGCGGTTCCCAGTGCGCTTCCTGCGGCAACTGCAGGGACTGCGGTATCTGTGTGGAGCTGTGCCCCGGAGGAGCCATTTCCAGAAAAGACCTTGGAAAAAACAGCTTTTCCTATGAAGTGGACGCAGAGCGCTGCATTGCCTGCGGATTCTGCGCCGGTGCCTGCCCCTGCGGCATCTGGGACCTGCATCCGGCCGTACCCGTTGGATAGGAGTGGGAAGTGGGATTTTTTTCCTTCCTAGATAAAAAGGTTCTTTATGGAACCCTCACCCAAGGGCAGGCACAGGGGCCTGCCCCTACAAAACAGGGGCTGCACAATTCATTCGCAGGTGCACCTACCTCTTTATGGTGTTGAGGCCGGTCGTGGGTATTGTCGTTAAGGACTTTAAGGTCATTAAGGACTTTAAAGAGCATTTGAACACCCTCAAAACTACATTTTTGCAACTCAACAGGCTTGATAAAAATTGTGGGTAAAGCCCAGCCCAGAGGAAGAGAGGCCGGGGTCTTGCCCGGCACACAGGCCAAAAACGGGTTTTGTCCAATGTGCTGAAAGCCTGTTGGCCTGAGTGCCGGGGGTGAGGAGGCTCATAAACAAACCAGAACTCAAAAAAACAGTGCTAAGGGACACGAAAGTTGTCAATATACCTTTTTAAATTTGGTGTTTCACTTCAAAGAGGGAGTTTGAACTCCATAAACGGTATATCGATGTTTTTCAACGCCCTAAGCAAATAAGGTTTTTCATTATGGTATCAATCACTCTGCCTGTATTTTTATTTTGTGAAAAATGGCGCATTTTTCCTTCGGGGATCACTTCGCCGTTTCCATGCAAGGGGGTTCAATGAAAGCGATTCTGGCCCTGGAAGACGGCCGCATTTTTCCCTGCACAAGCTTTACCGGAGCAGGAGAAACAGGCGGCGAAGTTGTGTTCAACACCAGCATGACCGGCTATCAGGAAGTTCTCACCGATCCATCCTACAGGGGACAGATGGTCACCATGACCTGTCCCCTCATGGGCAACTACGGTGTCAACCCTGAAGATGTGGAATCCGACCGCATTCAGGTGGCGGCCTTCATTGTCAGGGAATATCAGGATTTTTACAGCAACCACAGGGCCACATCATCCCTTGCGGCATATCTGAAATCCCAGGATGTCATGGGCATAGAAGGTCTGGACACCCGTGCCCTTACCCGGCACCTCCGGGAAAAAGGTGCCATGCGTGCCGTCATTTCCACTCTGGAAACGGATACTGCTAAACTTGTGGAAAAGGCAAAAGCCCTGCCATCCATGGCTGGCCGGGATCTGGTAAGGGAGGTTTCCACAGAAATACCCTACTTCTGGCGGGACGGACGGCGCATTTCCCTGGGGCCTTCGGCAGAACTCAATGAAAACATATGGAAGAAAAACAAAAACCATACGGTGGCAGCCTTTGACTTCGGAATAAAATACAATATTCTCCGTTCTCTGGAAACGGCAGGCTTTGAGGTGCTGGTTCTTCCCGCCACCACATCCGCCTCCACGGTCAAGGCCCTGAATCCCGACGGTATTTTCCTTTCCAACGGCCCCGGAGACCCCGAACCCGTAAGCTATGCAGTCAGCACCATCAGGGAGCTGACCGGCTTTAAACCCATCTTTGGTATCTGCCTTGGCAACCAGCTTTTAGGCCTTGCCATGGGGGGCAAAACCTTCAAACTTAAATTCGGGCACAGGGGTGGCAATCAGGCCGTGCGCAACGAGGCCACAAAGCGTGTGGAAATCACCAGCCAGAACCATGGCTTTGCCGTGGACCTGAGCACACTGGACCCTTCCCTTGTCACCGTCACCCACGTTAATCTCAATGACGGTACTTTGGAAGGCTTCCGGCACAACACCCTTCCCATATTCACGGTGCAGTACCATCCCGAAGCCTCACCCGGTCCCCATGACGCCCATTATCTGTTTAATGATTTTTCTGAAATGGTGGCGGAGAACAAAAACAAAAGGGGTCAGACCCCTTTTGTGGGTATAAAAGGGGTCTGACCCCTTTTGTGGGTATAAAAGGGGTCTGACCCCTTTTGTTTGTTGCTTTTGTTGCTTTTTTCTTTATACGGAGAAGACACTTCCATGCCAAAACGGACGGATATCCATAAAATAATGATTATCGGTGCAGGCCCCATCATCATCAGCCAGGCCTGCGAATTTGACTACTCCGGAACCCAGGCCTGCAAAGCCCTGAGGGAAGAGGGCTATGAAGTGGTGCTGGTCAATTCCAACCCAGCCACCATCATGACGGACCCGGAAACCGCAGACCGCACCTACATTGAGCCAGTAACACCTGAATCCGTGGCCCGCATCATTGAAAGGGAAAGGCCGGATGCCCTTCTGCCCACCCTTGGAGGCCAGACCGGACTCAACACAGCCATAAGCCTTGCCCGCATGGGCGTTCTCGAAAAGTACAAGGTAGAGATGATAGGTGCCTCCATAGATGCCATTGAAAAGGCCGAAGACAGGGAGCGATTCCGGGATGCCATGAATAAAATCGGCCTTCGCATTCCAAAGAGCGGCTTTGCCCATAACATGGATGAGGTCCGGATCATCGGAGAAGAAATCGGCTTTCCCATCATCGTACGCCCCAGCTTCACCCTTGGCGGCACTGGCGGCGGTGTTGCCTACCACATGGAGGAGCTGGAGCTGATGGCAAGGGTAGGACTGGATGCCAGCCACATCACCCAGGTCATGCTGGAAGAATCCGTTCTCGGATGGAAGGAATACGAGCTGGAGGTGGTGCGGGACAGGGCCGACAATGTGGTAATTATATGCTCCATAGAAAATATTGATCCCATGGGGATTCATACGGGGGATTCCATTACCGTTGCCCCGGCCCAGACCCTTTCCGACCGGGAATATCAGGTGATGCGGGATGCGGCCATTGCCATTATCCGTGAAATCGGCGTGGATACGGGCGGCTCCAATGTTCAGTTTGCCGTGAATCCTGAAAACGGGGAAATGATCATCGTAGAGATGAACCCCAGGGTTTCCCGAAGCTCGGCTCTGGCATCCAAGGCCACGGGCTACCCCATTGCCAAAATCGCCGCCAAGCTGGCCGTGGGCTATACCCTGGATGAGCTGAAAAACGATATCACCGGTGAAACACTGGCCGCCTTTGAGCCAAGCCTTGATTATTGTGTGGTGAAAATTCCCCGCTGGACCTTTGAAAAATTTCCGGAAAGCCCGGATGTGCTCACAACGGCCATGAAAAGCGTTGGGGAAACCATGGCCATAGGCCGTACCTTCAGAGAAGCCCTGCAAAAAGCCCTGCGTAGCCTTGAGATTGGTCGCTTTGGCCTTGGTGCCGACGGTCGGGATATCGAGGATCTCGAAGGAAGAAAACCCGGTCAGGCGGAAATATATCACAAACTTGCCACCCCCAACTCCCGCCGTCTTTTCTATATCCGGGAAGCTTTCCGCCAGAAAATGAGCGTGGAAGCCATCCATGAGCTGACCTCCATAGACCCATGGTTTCTCCACCAGATCCGTGTGCTTGTTTCCTTTGAGGATACCATCCGCAGGGCCGGAGAAAAAATGGACAAAGACCTTCTTCTGCAGGCCAAGCAAATGGGTTTTTCCGATGTGCAGATCGCATGGCTTACGGGAAGTACTGAAAAAAAGATCTCGGAAAAACGCAAAGAACTTGGCCTTGCTCCGGTCTTCAAGCTTGTGGACACCTGTGCTGCGGAGTTCAGGGCAGCCACACCCTATTACTATTCCACTTGGGAAGAAGAATGCGAGGCCAGGGTATCGGACAAAAAAAAGGTGATGATTCTGGGCGGCGGACCCAACCGCATCGGGCAGGGCATTGAGTTCGACTACTGCTGTGTGCATGCGGCCTTTGCCCTGCGGGAGATGGGTGTTGAATCCATAATGGTGAACTCCAACCCGGAAACCGTTTCCACGGATTATGATACCTCGGATAAACTCTACTTCGAGCCCCTGACCAGAGAAGATGTGCTGCACATCATTGAAAAGGAAAAGCCCGACGGAGTTATCGTGCAGTTCGGCGGGCAGACCCCCCTCAACCTCTCCGAAGCCCTCCATGCCGAAGGCGTTCCCATTCTGGGAACCCAGCCCGAAAGCATAGACATGGCCGAAGACCGGGAGCTTTTTCAGGCCATGTTGCATAAACTGGGCCTGCGTCAGCCCGCCAACGGGACGGCCAGCTCCGTGGAAGCTGCCCTGAAGGTGGCACAGAAGATAGGCTATCCCGTGGTGGTACGGCCTTCCTATGTACTGGGGGGAAGGGCCATGAAGATAGTCTATGACGATGATTCCCTGCTTTCCTTTACCCGGCTTGCCATGGAAGCCTCACCGGGTCATCCTGTGCTGATAGATAAATTTGTTTCCGATGCCGTGGAGCTGGATGTGGATGCCATCAGCGACGGAGAAACCACCATCATCGGTGGCATCATGGAGCATATCGAGGAAGCAGGTGTCCACTCCGGAGACTCCGCTTGCGTGCTGCCGCCCTACAGTATCGGCGAAAAGATGCTGGAAGAGGTGAGTGCCGCAACCAAGGCCATGGCAAAGGAGCTGAAGGTGGTGGGGCTTATGAACGTTCAGTACGCCATACAGGGCCAAGAACTCTTCGTGCTGGAGGTAAACCCCAGAGCTTCCCGCACCATTCCCTTTGTGAGTAAGGCCACGGGTGTTCCTCTGGCAAAACTTGCCACAAGGGTTATGATGGGTGAAAAGCTTTCCGGTATGGGGCTGACGGAAAAACTTACTCCAGGGCATTACTCCGTCAAGGAAGTGGTACTGCCCTTTGACCGCTTCCCCGAATCCGATACCCTGCTGGGGCCTGAAATGAAATCCACGGGCGAAGTTATGGGCATTGATATGGATCTGGGTATGGCCTTTGCTAAGGCCATGCACGGTGTGGGTCAGAAAATCCCCTTATCCGGCTGTGTTTTCATCAGTGTTAAAGATGCTGACAAAGCAGCAGCCCTGAGGCTTGCCAAGGAATTTGCCGCCTTAGGCTTTTCCATTGCCGCAACCAGAGGCACATCCACCTGGTTTAAGGAAAATGGCGTTGAAAACCGCATGATCAAAAAGGTTTCCATCGGCAGACCCCATGTGGTGGATGCCATCAAAAACGGAGAAATCCAGCTCATTGTGAACACAGCCAGCAACGATACCCGTATTCAGGAAGACGGATACCGCATCCGAAGGGCAGCCCTGCAGTACCGTGTTCCCTATACCACCACCATGGCAGGGGCAAGGTCCATCCGCCATGCTGTATCCGTTCTGCAGCAAGGTGCGCCGGATGTACGCAGTCTGCAGGAGTACCATTCCTGATACCCCTCTCCCCCAGAAACAATGACCGGGCTGAGGGCATAATATCGTAGGGGCAGGCCCCTGTGCCTGCCCTTCACCCTCTCCCCCTGGGTGGTGGCTGAGGCTCTCGAAGCCAGAGGGCCGGGGTGAGGGTATAGTTTCAGAAAAATTCAAACAAGAAATACGGCCACAATATAAGGAAATACACCATGACCAGCCAGCGCCCCAGAGAAGCCTGCGGAATCTTCGGTGTCCATCAGCATCCCGATGCCGCCCAGCTCTGTTATTTCGGACTCTACGCCCTGCAGCACAGGGGCCAGGAAAGCGGCGGTATTGCCGTCAGCCGTGACAAAACCATCCTCTGCCACAAGGGCATGGGGCTGGTTCCGGATATCTTCAAAAAACAGGAAATCCTCTCTCTGGGCGGTGGCACGGGCATCGGCCATGTGCGCTATTCCACCACAGGCGGCTCCAACATCCTCAATGCACAGCCCTTTGTGGTGCAGCACAAGGGCAGGCACTACGCCCTTGCCCACAACGGTAACCTCGTCAATGCCCATATTCTCAAACGGGAACTGGAGGATGAAGGCTCCATCTTCCAGACCACCATGGATTCGGAAATAGCCATCCATCTTTTCATCAAGAACCTGAAAAACGCCACTTTGGAAGAAGCACTGTCCCGCACGGCTCTGCGCCTCGAAGGGGCCTACTCCTTTGTGGCCTCCACCAGCCACGGGGAGCTCATCGGCATGAAAGACCCCAACGGCTTCAGACCCTTATGTCTTGGAAAACTCAACGGCCGCTATGTGCTGGCCTCGGAAACCTGCGCTCTGGATCTCGTGCAGGCGGAGTTCATCCGGGAGCTGGACCCCGGCGAGATTGTCATCATACATGAGGACGGCATCCGCTCCTTTAATCCCCATCCGGCACCCAAAAGGCATTTCTGCATTTTCGAGTACATTTATTTCGCCCGGCCGGATTCCACCATCTTTGAAAAAAATGTCTACGAAACCCGCAAGGCCCACGGCAAAGCTTTGGCACTTGAGGCACCGGTAAGGGCGGATCTGGTCATGCCCTTTCCCGACTCCGGCATGTATGCGGCCATCGGCTACGCCGAAGCCTCGGGCATTCCCTTTGAAATGGGCATGATCCGCAACCACTATGTGGGCCGTACCTTTATTCAGCCCACTCAGGAGATGCGGGATTTCAGCGTTCGGGTGAAGCTCAATCCCGTAAAGGAAGTGCTCCGGGGAAAGGACATCATTATTATTGAAGATTCCATCATCCGGGGTACTACGGCCAAAACCCGCGTCAAAGCCCTGCGGGAGCTTGGGGTCAACAAGGTGCACATGCGCATCAGTTGCCCGCCCCACCGCTTTCCCTGTGTCTATGGCATTGATTTTTCCAGCAAGGGCGAGCTGATAGCAGCCAGCAAAACCGTAGAAGAGTTAAGGGATTATCTGGGGTTGGATTCCCTGCATTACCTTTCCATTGAGGGCCTTGTGAAGGCCACGGGGATTGAAAAAAAGGGGGATGGGTTCTGCATGGCCTGCTTTGACGGGAAGTATCCTGTGAGTTTTGATTCAAGTCTTACCAAGGGGTGTCTGGAGGGGTAGGGGGAGTATGTGAAAATCTGTTCTTTTCAAATTTCAATATAAGGTGCCTTTTAAATCCGGTTTCTAACTTTGTAAAAAATAGTGCCCTTGATAAGTGTCTTGTTCTTTTGTAGGTTTTGAATTAGTGATCCCCGGCAAAGCCGGGGATTTGGAAGTTTACAGGACGAGTATTATTTAAAAAAAAGATATATGATATCCCAAAGAGATAATAAAATTGCATTCCAAAATAAATCTAAAAGAGAATAAAGCAAGTGGGTTTGATAACCTCCATCTAAGCTAATTAAAAGATTAGCTAATGATTGAAAAGGATGACATATAAAACCTATTATTGCTCCAATAAATATCATAAAAAAAGCAATAAAACCAGAAAAAAGCAGTAATACAATAGTTTTCATCCATTCAATGGGTCCTTCAGCCACTCTTGTTGAATGAATAATTTTTGCAGGAACGGAAAATATATATGAAACATTATATAAAACATTAGATACAGCATCAAATTTCATAGCAATTAAAAACTCTGGCTTGACATAAGGCTTGCCCGGGACACAAAAAAAGCTATAACATTTTTCCTTTTTTTCAGTATAATTAAAATTAGCAAACTGATATGAAATTACACCTCTACCTAAAAAAATGGCAGCTTTTCTTTTTGTAAAAGCATTATGTTCATTAAGAGGTGCTCCTTTATTACTAAGCTTTGCCCACTCATTTAAATCTTTAAAAATTGCGTGATTGTAACCACCTCTATTAAAATGATCTATTTTTTTCAATGCTACACTGTCTTGATTATTTTGACCGCTACCGAAAAATGATTGTGGAAAATAATGGTGGTATTGTATGTTTTCATAAAGATCTGAGTGGTATTCTTTGGGAGCATTATGGCTGCATCCAACAACAAAAAAAAGAGTAACGATAGCTAAGACAAAAGCATTCTTATTAAAAGTAATATTTTTCATTTTGCATTCCTCCTTAAAAATAACAAGCTAGATATATTTATAAAAGTTAAAAGCATCTTATTTTTCAACTAAAAAATACTTTATAAAAAACTCTTTTCCCACTCGGAGCAGATGAAAATAGCTGGTCTTTGCGATCAAATCTGAATGAATAGATACTTTGCCGCGTACGCTTCGGTTTTATTTGGTAAATAAATTAAGCTCTGTTGCATTTGACCAGTTCTCTGTAATTTGTCCATTCTTTTTACTGATTGATAACGAGGATAACGGTGTTGGAAAATAGAAAGCCAATAGATAAAACCCTTGGAAACCTTGTTTTTTCAACAAATAAAGACAGATTAAATGAGAATATATCACTATATATCCTTATCTATAAGCTTCCTCACCGAACACCCTTATTGGTCGATCAAACTCTTCTGGATTTATACGAGAAGGATGAAGAAAACCACCACCTTTGTTAATTCGAAGACAGAAAAGCTTTTCCTTCGAGATACCCTCGATGAGTTTGCTTGTTCTTATTTTATGCCCATTCCCACAGGCTAAAACAAAAATACTTACTCTTTCAGAAATTTTTTTTATATAGTGCGAATTTTTTATGTCTGTATCAAGAGTTTGCTTCTTTTTTTTTGGATCAGTTGAGTAGTGCGGATAGAGATTGAGGATATAGAAGCCGCCCCAGTTCCACTGTACCGCAAGATTATTACATTTAAACACTGTTTCATCATATAAAAGGTGGTCTGCTTTGGATGGGTTTGCGCACAGAAACGCTCCTACTTCTAATTCTGTATTCCAGATACGCTTGAGGACATAGCGATACTGACCACAATTAGATTTAATGGCTATAGAGATAACTCTGGACCGATCATGCTTCGGATTAGTCACGGGCTTCTCCAAGAGCTTATAGTTATTATTTTGTTCCATATAACTACCATTTCTTTGTATGTTAACCAGAAAATCAACCCTAATTAATAAAAATTAAACATATCAAACTTTTTAAAAAATGCTATCCTTTTTTAACCCTTTTTGGTGAAAGAGATTACTGCTTGATACCTTTTAGAAACGGCGGCCTTGTATTTCTTCCGGCAACAAATCCAGCATCGTACCCGCTTGAGTATCCTTTTTCATAGGCCGTAATAATATTCTGTAATTTTTCATCTTTTTTAATTTCTGCCTTAAATTTTTCCAAACAGGTATAGCAAATTCGGTCTTTATTGAAATTCAGTTTGTCCAGGCGTTCAAGTATGAAAGAATCTTTGGTGCAGGTTCTGTGCATTATTCCATGGCACATGGCACAGGTAACGGGCAGAGACAGGAGGTCAAAATCCTTTTTACAATTGGGGCAGACCTCTCCAAGATGCTTAATGGTCATTCTGAGTCCTCCCTTTTTTTGATGGTTGTTATTCTGTCATGTCCATTTCATAAGGCTTCATGTCTTTTAAAGCCCATAGCTTTCAGGCATACATGGAGTGCATTTTTTTAACCCTGCTGCCAAACGCCTCCCTCAGCTTTTCCGGCTTCATCACCTGAACAAACTCACCAAAACCCAGCAGCCACCAGCGAATCTGGGCCGTATCCAGCACCGTGGCTTCAACCTTCACCCTCAATTCATCATGGGGCGTGATGCGCTGATCTTCGGAAAGGGGGGTTTCAAAGAGATGGGTTGCCACGGATTTTTCCATCAGAAATTCAAGGGCCATGGGCTGGTTTCCCTGAAGATAGGTGAAGGCTCCGCTGTCAATGTAGCCCTGCATGGAAAAACCTTCGGGAACAAGACCCGGCTTCTCCAGAAGGGTTGCAGAAAGAAAGCGGTGCAGGGCAAGCTGGCGCACGTCCTCCATGCGCTGGTAGTCCCGCATGGTACAGACAAGGTAAATCACCGAATCCAGCAGCACGATACCCAGAGGGTTGATGGTGTAATCTGTGGAGGCTTCTTCGCCCCGTTTTCTATAGCTGGCCTGAATGCGTTTTCCATCCATAAGGCCTTCATAGACCGTATTCAGAATGGCGGCATCAATGTGGGGCGGTTTCAGGGGCTGGGTGCGGCTTAATATTTTCACCTTGTCCGGCCAGGAACGGAAGGATTCGGCCCGGACAGCATCCAGAATATTGGAAGCTTCACTGAAATGGGGCTCCAGAGTCTTCAGGGCCGCAGGAGGCATAACCGAATGGAGAAAAGCCTCTATCATGCGAAAAGAAAAGGCTGTGATCGGATTCATCTGGGGCAAATGGATGGCCTCTGCATTTATGCTCCAGAACCAGCCGTAGGGCTTTTCGTTGTCATTGCAGGCGATTGGAAAAACCCGCGAAAGCTCTTCCAGATCCCTCTGAATGGTTCTTCGATGAACCTCAATCCCTTTTTCCCGAAGTCTGCGTTCAAGGCTTGCCGTGTCTGTACATAGTGGCTCCCTTGGAAGCATCTGCAGAATAAGGCACTGGCGGTAGGTATTACCCATGAAATTCCCCTCAATGTGCACATGGACAGCGCAAGACCGCCTTTATGCAGGTGTGATGATTCTTCCTTGTAAACAAAAGCACCAAAAATGCCAAGGATGAAAACTCAGGCATTTTTTCTTAAAAAGAAGCATACACCAGACCTGCGACAGTTTCCGTCAGATCAATTCTTTTTTCTTTATTTTTTTTTGGGGGGGGGAGGGGGGCACAAAACCATGGCTGCAAAAATCAGCAGGAAACCCTTGCTCTTAACACATATCTTCTCATTTCAGGCCAGGCCATCCTCGGTTCCATGCTTCCTTGCTTTTGTAACTCCTGTTCCTCCGCTTTTTGGAGGTGTAGGGGGAGTATGTGAAAATCTGTGCTTCTCAAACCCTCAACACATGATGTTTTTCTAAAATCACTAAGAATATCTGCCAGCTTATCTGTTCAAAAATATTCTCACTGCCCTGCCTATGATGATCAGTACGACAACAGCAACAACAAGCTTGATCAACTGGCTGGCAGTCCAGAATAAGGCCTGAAAAATGATCACTCCCAAAGGAACAAGGATTGCCAGAGCTATTAAAACAAGGCATCCCAGAGAAAAATCCTTGAACATGCAGCCTCCTTCATTCAGCCACAGCTTACAGGTCTGATTGTTGTCAGGCCATGGTGCGAGCGGATATTTTAATGCGGGCAGACGCAAGACCTGCCCCTACGAATGCTTTTTACTTACCCTGTTTTGTAGGGGCACCCTTTACGGGTGCCCACCTGCCCTGAAGCCTGTTTACACCATCGACATGGTCAAACAGGGGTGTCGAAATTTTTGGATTCTATCGACACATAACACCATAGCACACGACAGGCTTCGTTCACACAGCCAGGCAACCTTGGGAGGCTGCGGATTCAGAATTGGATCTGTATATAAAAAAGCTGATACCTGCCAAAAATCTAAAATTCCAGAATCCCCTTTTTTAAAATTAAGGCCCGAATCAGCTGACAATTAGAATTGACAGGAGATCTTCTTGTGGTCACATTGCAATTATGTCAACAGCATCTGGAGGCTGAAATGGCAACTTTAATCAGAATCGGGAATTCAATGGAAAAATGGTGAATAAAAAAGTAGCCTGTCAGGAAGTATGCCCTTCCTGATAGGCTGTTTGCATATGCTGGTCCAGCGGGCAGGGAAAGTATAAAAAAGCTTGAAAGATTGAAATATCCTGACCGTTTCGGCCGGGTTGATTTTATCTGGAGGAACAATGAAGATTCAGAGTCTTGTATTGGAGGGTTTTCTTGGACAGGACAAAGCCATCCGTATAAATTTTAACGAGGATATCAATATCTTCACAGGAAGAAACGGCTCTGGAAAAACCACCCTTCTCAAGCTTTTATGGTATGTCCTGAGCGGCAATCTTTCACTTGCCATGAACGAAATTCCCTTTAAAAGAGCAGAACTGAAAACCTCTGAATATACATGCACCTTAGACCGGAAACGTCCCACCGGCAGGGTCGAAGTGCTTCACCATGGCAGCGGCGCCCGCTATCTCTCCGAGTTCTTGCATGATGGTGAAAGATATCTCCTTTCTGAAAAAGATCAGGCAGATACAGCCCTTTTCAATATAGGATCTTCCCTGTTTCTTCCCACATTCAGAAGAATTGAAGGGGGCTTTTCCATTGGCAGACACAGACCCGGTTCCAAAGAGCACCTGACGGACGATATCGGCAAATCCCTGTCTGCTTTTTCCAGACGACTGTCCAACGATAAGCATTCTCTGGTTTTATCCATAGGCACCCATGACATCGAAAAGTTACTGATCAAGGAGTATGCCTCCCGTTCCGAGGAGCTCAATTCCCTTAAGATGGGATATTCAGACAATTTTAAAAAAGCCATCAAAGACCTTGAAAACTATATGGTCGAGTTTAAAAAAGAATTCCACAAAACACAGAAGCGTAAAAAAAAGAATAGCAGCAATCCCCTGGCAGAAGAACCATCCATATCGCCGGTTGAAATGAAGCTGCTTGAAGCCGCCAAAAAAGAAATGGAAGAACTGGAAACATTCACAGAAAAAATCATGCAACCCTTTAATGTTATCAAAGAAATTGTTTCCAGCATCATGCAGCACAGCGGCATCAGATTAGACAGCACACTCACCATCGGTGAGGCGGCAAAGGCCATCCATTCGGAGTTTCTTTCTGCCGGAGAAAAACAGCTTTTCAGCTTTATCGCCTATAATTCCTTTTTTCAAAATGCCGTTATCCTCATTGATGAGCCTGAACTGAGCCTGCATGTGGACTGGCAGCGCCAGCTTTTTTCCATTCTCGTAAAACAGCAGTCTTCCAATCAGTTCATCGTTGCAACCCATTCTCCCTTCATCTACGCCAAGTACCCGGACAAGGAAACGCTGCTGGGCATGGATCATGGCAATGAAGGAGACCAGTAACATGCGCATTGCAGGAAGTCCCTATCCCGCATCTGTGGATGAAATCATGGCAACGCTCCGGCACTCCTCACTTCCCACCCTCATTGTTGAAGGGGGAGACGATGTGATTGTATACAGAGAAATCGAAAACCGTTTATCCCATATGGGAATATCGGTTTTTCCCGCCCATGGGAGGCCCAATGTGCTTGAGCTTTTCAGGCGCAGAAACGAACTTTCGGCCACGCTGAAGCTTGCCTTTGTCGCAGACAGAGACACTTGGGTGCATACGGGCATCCCGCGGGAATATTCCCAAAACTGCCTGATATTCACCCACGGCTATTCCATTGAAAATGATGTGTATGTGGATGGCCGCCTCTGGAAACTCTTGGGGAAAAAAGAGCGGTTCTGCCATGAACTTGCAGAAATCCTTGACTGGTACGCCCTTGCCTTATCCCGCCACCTTTCCGATCAGACGCTTTCCATCTCTGACCATGTAAACGCTATCCTTGATTGCAGCCATGAAAAGAAAGAAGAACGGCTTCGTCTGACGGAGGGTGAAGCCTGGCCCCATGCACTAAGGACGCTTCTTTGGAAAAAATACTTTTTCCTGCTTCGGGGTAAAACCCTGATGGCTTTGCTGATCCGGAACCTCAAGGGCCAGAAAATTCCTTACAACGATAAAGCATTGCTGCATAGCGTCTCCATCAGACCTGGCAAGTTTCTGAAAAAAATATCTTCCGATGTTGAACGCTGCTTTGAGACCATGGGGGTTGAAAGATAGCTCAAAACCTATTTTCTGCTCACATCATCGACACGGCCAAACAGAGATGTCGATATTTCTGGATTACATCGACACAGAAACATCTCCATAGCACACGCCAGGTATAGTTCACACAGCCAGGCAACCCTGGGGGCTGCGGATTCAGGATTGGGCCTGTGCATAAAAAGGCTGATACCTGCCAAAAGACGAAAGTTCCAGAATCCCCTTTTTTAAGACTGAGAGCCTGAATCAACAGACAATTACAATTGGCAAGGGGTCTTTTGTAGTCATATTGTAATTACATCAACCGCATCTGGAGGCTGAAATGGCAACTTTAATAAAAATAGGGAATTCACAAGGTATCCGCATTCCAAAGGCGCTCATTGAGCAGGCAGGGTTGGAAGAAAGGCAACTGGAGTTCAAAATCACAGACAACGGTCTCTTAATAAAGCCTGTCAAGGAAAACAGAGAAGGCTGGAAAGAGGCTTTTGATAAAGCCATTACATCAAAAGAAATGTTCGAATCGGACCAAGACTGGCTGGATGCTCCTTCGGTAGATAAAGGTCACTGGGAAATGGTGACCTGCAAAAACTCCTTATAAGATCCCTGCCTCCCGAACCCATGCGACACAGCTCTGGGCTATACATACCTGTCCTGCACTGTTGGGATGAACATCCAGTGCCAGATTGTCATAAAAACGGCCACCTCTGGCGTTCCACGAGGGATCTTTCAGCATGTCCTCAATGAAATAGCGGGTGTCCCCTGCCACATGGGAACAAAAGGATGCGATCTTTTCGGAAAGATCCAGGGGAATTTTCTGATCCGCACCGCAGGCCTCAAAGGGCGGAAGACCCAGCCAGACAACCCGGACACCTGCCCCCTTAAGGTCAGAAAACAGTCTTTTATAAAGAACAAAAAGCTCTTTTTCTCCCATGCCATAGGGCCAGCTCAGGGTTCCGTCACCATCATAATGATTGGCTCCGGCACAGACAAAAACCAGATCCGGCCGGTAGCGTTCCACAAGCCGGGGTGTCCGGGTAACCAGATCCGGCAGAGTGCCGCCGGGCAGGGCCATGGGATTAAAACCTCCTTCCGATACCACATCAAAACCGGTGAGGGCCTGAAAAACCTGCCAACAGGCAGCCTCCGGTGCCACGGCCCAGCCGTACAGAATGGAATCTCCCACAAAAGCCGTCCGTATTTTCCTGTCCTGCTGCATATTTTCTCCCAATAATCTTCTGCCATAAGGTCTTTTTCCACAAACAGACAATTTTCTATAAAGCCATCAATACAAAGAGTCACTTTATCTCAGAGACCTTCCTCTGGCAATAAAGCCCTGTTTTTTCTTTCCTGCATCGCTTTTGCCTGTTATCTTTCCGGCGGAGATCTTTTCATAAGGACGCTTATTGTGTATGCAGTCCTTGTTTTTCTGACATTTTCTCTAAAAAACATAACTTAAGTTAAATACAGCAAAAGGTATGCTTACTATACGATATACCCAAGGCTGAATGGTTTCACAGGTCTTTTAAGGATGGAATAAAAATGGATCGTTACGGAATCGGCATGGATACAGGCGGAACCTTTACGGATGCCGCTTTGATGGATCTGGATACAGGCAAGGTGCTGGCCACGGCTAAAACGCCAACCACGCATCAGGATCTTCAGCTATGTCTGGACAGGGTGCTGCAGCTTCTCAGCCAGAACGCAGACTTTGATGCAAAAAAAGTAACATTGGTTGCGGTTTCCTCCACCCTTGCCACCAACAGTATAGTGGAAGGTCAGGGAGCGGATGTGGGGCTTTTTGTCATTGGGCTGGACAAGCATCTGGAGCTGCCCGTTGCAGGTATCCGTCAGGTGACGGGCGGACATACTGTTACAGGAGAAGAGGAAACACCGCTGGATGTGGAAGGGCTGCTGGAGGGTGTTCTTTTTTTCCGGGGTAATGTGGATGCCTATGCAGTGATCTCCGCCATGAGTTTTGCCAATCCCACCCACGAAAAAGTGGCTGCCAAAGCCATTCAGCTGGTGGATGCCAAACCCGTATTCTGCTCCCACGAAGTCAGCGCCCGCCCCGGTTTTGATGCCCGTGCCGCCACCACCGTTCTGAATGCCCGCCTGATGCCGAAAATGCAGGCTTTTCTTGAAGGTGTTTCCCTTACCCTTTCAAAACACGGGCTGGAAAAAGGACTGCGTGTGGTATGCGGAGATGGCAGGTGCATGGATGCGAAAGAGGCTGTGCATCAGGCTGCCAGCACCGTGGCCAGCGGGCCTGCGGCTACGGCCTGGTTTGGTGCAGGTTTTTCGAAAAAAGGTCAGGCCCTGGTGGTGGACGTGGGAGGAACCACAACGGACATTACCCGCATCCGCAATGGCAGCCCCCTTGTCAATACCGAAGGCAGCCGCATTGGAAACTGGGAAACCCATGTGCCTGCCGTTTCCATGTATACGGTGGGTGCAGGTGGAGATTCCTTTGTGCGGACAGACAGAAAAGGTATGCTGATTGGCCCGGAAAGGGCTGTTCCCCTCTGCATGGCAGGGGATATCCCTCCGCCTTCGAAGTGGATGGATGGAAAAGAAAATGCTTCCTGCCTCCGGGCTGTGGCAGGAAGCGGTGAAGAAGATGTCATTTATAAACTTCTTCTCAGTCATGGTCCCATGGGGCGGGGAAGACTGGCAGAGCTTACGGGACTTCCGGATATGGTTTTAAAAGACCGTATGGCTGCAGGGCTTCAGAAGGGATACATAGAAAGCGTGGGCTTTACGCCTACGGATGCACTCCATGTGCTGGGGCTTCTGGATTTTGGCCTGAAAGAGGCCTCCCTTGAGGGTGCCAGCATCCTTGCCCGTGTTCTGAATATGAATGTGGAAGATTTCTGCAGGGAAGTGCTGGACCGGGTGGCGGCAGATATTGAAGATGCCATAATTGATTTTCTTGTGCGTCTGGAAACGGGGAAAAGTTTTTCAGCTTTCTGGCCTGACCGGAGAAAGCATGAAATCCTTGAGGCAGGCTTCCGGCTGAAGGGCCCTCTGGTGGGAATCGGGGCTGCGGCATCTTTCCTTTTACCGGAAGTAGCCCGGTCTCTGGGAACGGAGCTGATTCTGCCGGAACACCATGGTGTAGGAAATGCCATTGGTGCCCTTCGCATCGCCCTTGCGGCTGGGGAAGTGCAGGAAAATCCCACAGCCTGAAAAACAGCCAATTTTTGTAGAAAAATCAGGAAGGCCATGATGAGCCATCTATCTATGGATGATGTTTTATATTCAAAGGAAAATCTCTCCCGTGTTCTCGATAACCTGGACACGGGGATTGTCGCCCATGATACCGAACGCAGAATTTTTGTGTTCAACCGGGAGGCGGAGCGGATGACGGGCTTTCTGCGGGATGAAGTCATTGGAAAAGACTGTCATGAGGTTTTTGGCGCTCCCCTCTGCGGCAGCCGCTGCTCCTTTTGTGACGGCAGTTCCTTTGAAGGTGATCACAAGGCCTATCCCCTGAATCTGGTATCCCGCTCCGGTGAGGTTCTGCAGGTGGAAATGAGTGTTACTGCCATGAAGCGGTCAGACGGCTCCCTCTGGGGAGTTATGGCAGCCATGCGGGATGTGACGGATCTTTTCAATTTGCGTCTCCGGGCTGAGGATATGGGACGATTTTCCGGTATTATAGGAAATGATCCCAAAATGCTTCAGATTTTCCAGCAGATCCGGGACGTGTCCCAGTACGATTTTCCCGTACATATCACAGGGGATACGGGAACGGGAAAGGAGCTTGTGGCTGCGGCCATACACAATGAAAGCCCCAGATCCGCAAAACCCTTTGTTCCCATCAATTGTGGAGCCCTGCCAGAGGGTCTCATTGAGTCCGAGCTGTTCGGCCATGTGAAAGGCTCCTTTACCGGAGCTGTCCGGGATAAAAAAGGGCGTTTTGAACTGGCCGACGGGGGAACTGTTTTTCTGGATGAAGTGGCTGAGCTTTCCAAATACATGCAGGTAAAACTTCTGCGTTTTCTGCAGGAAGGCACCTTTGAGCGGGTGGGTGGAGAACAGACCCTGCAGGTGAACACCCGGATAGTATCCGCAACCAACAGGGATCTGAAAAAAGAGGTGGCAAAGGGAGATTTCAGGGACGATCTTTACTATCGCCTGAATGTGGTGCCAATAAAGCTGCCCCCCCTTAAGGAAAGGCGCAATGACATTGCCCTTCTGGCCCACCACTTCATGGAGGAGGCTGCCCGGCAGTATCCCCACACCTCGCCTAGAATTTCCAGGGAAGCCTTAGGCATGTTCATGGATTATTCCTGGCCCGGCAATGTCCGTGAGTTGCAGAATGCGGTACGCTTTGCCATAGTAAAATCCGGCGGAGGCGAAATAGGACCTGTGGATCTGCCCCATGAGATCCGGGGTGAAGTGGAGCTGAAATCCCGAAGAGGCCCCGCCCGCAAGCTGGAACCGGATACTGTGGCCCAGGTGCTTCTACGTACCGATGGAAACAAGGCCAAAGCTGCCAAGCTCCTTGGGGTAGGCAGGGCAACCCTTTACCGCTTTCTTAGGGATTATCCGGATCTGTATACAGGCTCATAACAAAAAAGCCTGCTTGAAAGGAGATGTCCATGGGATTTATTTCAGGATGGATAAAAAAACTTTCCGGAAAAAACGCTGCTGAACCGGGTCTTTCGGGCAGCAGCCGGGGCAATAAAACATCCGCTGCGTTTTCTGCTGCGCCTTCTTCAGACACCCGGACAAAAGGAGCTTACACCATGAAGGAACCGGATCAGAACAAGCCAGATAATGTAACCCTGTACTCCCTCAGTACCTGCAGCCACTGCAAGTCCACCAAGCAGCTTCTCAGTGAATGCAGTGTGGCATATTCCTTTACGGACGTGGATACGCTGGATCAGGAAGAACGGGCACTGATTCTGAAGGAGCTTCGTGAACTCAATCCCCGATGCTCCTTTCCGACTGTTGTGATAAATGACAAGGTTATTGTGGGATTCCGTGAAAATGAAATCAGGGAGGCGCTGGGATTCTGATGACAATGACATCTGAAAAACTCTATGAAATGCTGAAAAAAAACCAGGAAGCAAAGGGCTATTTCTTTTCAAAACATAAAGAGCGGGTCATGGAGCTTCTGGAGGCTTTGCTGCATAACAAGGAGCGTTATGGCTATATGGCCTGCCCCTGCAGGCTGGCTTCCGGAGACAGGGAAAAGGATGCCGATATTCTCTGCCCCTGTGTTTACAGAGAGCCGGATGTGACGGAGTTTGGCAGCTGCTACTGCAACCTTTATGTTTCTGAGGACTGGAATCAGGCTAAGATTCCCGAAACTTATGTCCCCGAACGCAGGCCTGTGGAAAAAATGTTCTGATCCTTTTACCTTTTTGAAATTATCAAAACCCATCCTGTACCGTACACCTTTCCTGCCATTGGAGGTGTGCGGTTTTTTTTGCCTTGCTTCCGGGAAAAAGGGAGCGTACAATTATTCCATCTGAAAACAATACCCTCTGACCTGAACTGACATCACAGAAAAAACAGCCTTTTTTCTGTAACTAAATTCAAAACATAAAGTAACTTCAAAAGTTACTTTATGACAAAACGTCGTAGCAGGGCGTTATACTCCAAGCGGTCAACCGTGAAACATTAATGGGTTTTCTGTAGGGGCAACCCCCTATGGTTGCCCAAAACCAGGGCAGGCACGGGGGCCTGCCCCTACAATATCGTTTCAAGATTGCCCCATGTATCAAGAATGACCATGCGGAGTATAGCTGCTACTCAGTACATTTTTTTAAGTGTCATACCTGTAAGACAGATGCGCAGGCAACGATACAAAGCTGCTGCATTTTACAGAAGAAACCCTCTGTGCCAGAGGCGGTACGGAAGGCCTCAATCATGAGCCAATATTTTTTTATATCTTTTTTGGGAGGAGGTGGCCTTATGCTAAAATCTTTGAAAGTATTGAGTGTTCTGGGTCTGACTTTTTTTCTTACCATAGCTGTATCTTCAGCAAACGATGAAGTATGGCAGTCCATCTTCAACAATATTCCTGCTGAAAAAGAAATAAAGCAGGGAGTCTGGCAGAAGGGGTCCCTTTACAATGCCAGTGTGGATTATAGAATCAGTGGCGGTGTGGATGGTAAGCTAAGCGACACAGACACCATCAATATGACTGTGGAAGGCAGGGGAATTTCTCCCATCTCTTTTATCGGTAACAAGACGCAACTTACTGAATGGGCGGAGGAAAACAAAACAACACTTTTCAAGGCTGTTTTCGGCAATGCCCCGGATTTGGCCACCAGCGGCAGAACCAGCTCCCAGTCCTTGGCCCAGTCAGCTTTTATGTCCTCCATTTACATGGCACCCAATGTCAGTTCCCATCATAGCGAAACAGGTGTCGGGGATTCAGGAACCGTTTCTTTTATTCCCATATCCAACAAGGATATCATCATTTCCGGCCAGCATGACCGCATGGAGATAGGTTCAGACAGTGCTACGGGCAAGAGCGGAATCATGGCCTATGAATGGCGCTTCGGAGAATCCCTGGCCCATTCCGGCGGCATCACCATTCCCTACAGGCAGCTTGAAATCGATGACAATATGAATACGGAATACCACCATGCGGCCTTCATGCCCTTTTTCAAAAAACGCTGGTACCAGCCCAGTGGTGTTGTGGAATGGATGGTAAATGCCACCCTTGGAGTGACCTACCTGAAATCCAGCGTGTTCACCGACGGTGGCGGATATTTAGAGTATGGATGGGGAACCGGGGTGCGTTATTCCCATGCCCTTACACCCAATGCCATTGTCAATGCAGGACTCATGTATCAGGGGCTGAAAAAAGAAATTCCCAACGATTTTGTACCAGAGGAGGTTCGCTGGATTTCCGATGCCCTGAATGATCTGCCATGGGAACACAACATCACTCCCTCGGTGGGTGCCATCATGAATTTCATGGATGGCAGGCTGACCCTGAAGGGTGAGATTTTCCGGGTGCATCAGGTACAAGATGATGTGATGGATGGGTATGAGAACCAGACCGTTGTATTTGGTATGGGGACATATCAGGCAACATCCTGGTTCAGTTTTTCACTGGGATATAAGGAATCCTTTGAGCTGAAGGATATTACGGACAAATCCTATCTGATCGACTTCAAAATAAGCTGGTAAGAAAAGGGGCTGATCAAGGGAAAAAACAGCCATACGCTGTTTCTTCTATTAATATCAGCCCCGAAATTTTTATAGGGTATCAATAAAAACAGAAACCAGCTCAAAACGATCCACATCCACAAGGCCCCTGTCCGTGAGTTTCAGGGAAGGAATCACGGGCAGGGAAAGAAAACCCAGGGTCATGAAGGGATCGGCAAGGGGGCAGCCCAGAACCTTTGCCTCACGGATAAGGGCATTCATCTCCGTCTCAATGGTTTCCATGGGGGCTGTCGACATCAGTCCTGCAATGGCAAGGGGAAGGGATGCCATGACACGGCCTCTGCTGACAACAGCCATGCCTCCTTTCATTTCAATAACAACCTCTGCCACTGCCTTCATATCCTCATCATTGTCCCCGGCCACAATAAGGTTGTGGGAGTCATGCCCCACACTGGAGGCCAGCGCCCCGTCCCTTATACCCAGCCCACGGACAAAGGCAATACCGCACCCTGCCTTTCCCGTATACCGCTCCACAACGGCCAGCTTGACAATATCCCTGTCCGCATCTGCCACAGCCATACCCTTTTCAATGGCAGCAGCCATAACAAGACTGCCCGTAACCACCTGCCCGGGAACCACATCAATGACACGAATGTTTTCTGCTTCTGCCTTCAGGGAAAAATCCAGCTGTTCGGGTCTTATCTTCATGGATTCCGGAGGAGGCGGTGTGTCTGGTAAAACCAGATCCGAAACCAGTCTGCCCTTTTCTGCCACACACTTTCCCTGAACGTACACGGCTTCAATGTGAAATGCTTCCAGATCCCCTATGATTACAAAATCCGCCCGTTTTCCCGGTGCTATGGCTCCCCTGTCCTTAAGTGAAAAATATTCCGCAGGATTAAGGGTTCCCATCTGTATGGCCATCACAGGATCAATGCCTTCGGCAATGGCTCTGCGGATAATGTCATCTATGTGACCTTCATGGACAAGATCGTGGGGATGGCGATCATCGGTACACCACATCATTCTCCGGGCCGTCTGCTCATTCAGGGCTGGCAGCAGGGCATCAAGGTTCTGGGCGCAGGTGCCCTCCCGTACCATGATGTGCATACCGCCCCGCATTTTTTCCAGAGCTTCTTCCGCTGTGGTGCACTCATGATCCGAAGAAATACCCGCAGAAAGGTAGGCGTTCAGAGCTTTACCGGAAAGTCCCGGAGCATGACCATCCACAGGCTTTGATCTCCTGTGAGCATCTCTGATTTTGTCATGCACTCCTTTATCCCCTAAAATAACACCGGGGAAATTCATCATTTCAGCCAGAGCCAGGATACGGGGATGATAAAAAAAAGGAGCCAGATCAGATGCCTGCAAACTGGCCCCTGCAGTTTCCATATGGGTGGCAGGAACACAGGATGGCAGGGTGAAAAACAGGTCCATGGGCTGATTTTCACTGGCTTTCAGCATGTACTGTATACCTTCACTTCCCAGCACATTGGCAATTTCATGGGGATCTGCGGCCACCGTTGTGGTGCCTCTGGGGAGTACTGCTTTCACAAATTCCGAAGGTGAGGCCATGCTGCTTTCAAGGTGAACGTGGGCATCTATAAAGCCGGGGGCTATATGGCGTCCCCCCAGTTCAATGGTGTTGATGGCCTCATAATCCCCGAATCCAACAAAACGCCCCTGATGAATGGCAAGGGATGTTTCAAGGATCTCTCCCGTATAAACATTGATGATCCTGGCCCCTGTAAAAAGAAGATCCGCCGGGACATCTCCCCGGGCCACACTCATCCATTCCTTATATTTTTCCATAAATTCCGCCTTTTTATAATTCTTTCTGCCTTATCCATTTTTCCACCATGGCCTGAAGAGCCTCAGGCCTGGCCGGCTTGGTCAGTACATCATCCATTCCGGCATCCAGACAGGCCTGCCTGTCCTGGGGAGAAGCGTGGGCGGTAAAGGCCACAATGGGAGTAAGGGCCGCCTCTTTTCCGCAAAGACCTTCCCGGATTTTGCGGGTGGCTGTGAGTCCGTCCATCTCCGGCATCTGTACATCCATCAGAATCAGATCATAGCTCTGCTTTTTAAGTTTTTCCAGCGCTTCAATGCCATTTTCGGCAAGATCAGGAGTATATTCGTTTATTTCAAGAAGTTTCATGGTTATCTTCTGATTGATGATATTGTCTTCCACCAGAAGAATGAGGGGCTGCTTTCTTTTATTCTGTTCTGCCTGAAACTGCCTTTGCCCCTTGTTTTTTTCTTCCACAGGCCTGACCTCTCTGACGGGAATTTCACAGATGATCCGTGTTCCTTTTTCCGGAAGACTCCGGATACGCAGATTTCCTTCCAGTTGTTCCGTCATCAGATGGATAAAGGCCAGCCCCAGCCCCATGGTACTCTGATTCTCTTCTCCACCCTTCATGCTGTGGGGGGCTTCAAAGGCATGTGCTATTTTTACTTCATCCATACCGCAGCCCGTATCCGCTACCTCCATGACAAGCCAGAGCATGTCTGCTATGTTTCTGCATCCCAGAAAAACATCTATGGAGCCTTTTTCTGTAAACCTAAGGGCATTATCCAGAAATTTATTGAGAATCCGCTTAAAAAAACGGACATCCCCCTGTAGAAAATCCGGCAGGTTGCGTGTTTCAAAATGAAATTCAAGGCCCCGGTTTTCTGCCCAGACACTGTAGGATGCACAAATTTCAGAACCTGCTTCCTTAGGTGAAAAAATATCCTCCTGGGAAACCCACTGCCCTTCGGCCAGCTGTATATAGTCTTGAATATCCTCCAGAACGCCCTGCATACGCCCCGATGCTTCCCCAAGAGTTACGGATGCCTCTGTCTTTTCAGTAAGCAGGTGCAGTCCACCCAGTATGGCATTCATAGGGGTTCTAAGGCTGTGGGTCATATGACGAAGGAACTTTAAGTGGTGACTGTCCGAAAGATTCTGGTTCTGACGGGCTGTATTCAATTCCGTTTTAAGCCTGACCTCACGACTTGTATCTCTGGCCACACAGCGGAATCCTGAAATACGGCTCTGTCCGTCTTCTCTGGGAGAAAGGCTCAGTCGCACAGACACAATATCCTCATCGGGTTTTTGCAGGTCCAGGGAAAGAATGGCTGTACCGCCAACATGGGCTTTGCTTTCCATCTGTTTTCTGAGAAGTGTGGCATCATCCACATTCAGCCAGCAGAAAAAACGATTGGCCCTGATTTCAGAAGGGTGCCTTCCGGTAATACGGCATAGAGCCGTGTTAAAATACTGGATCCGGCCTTCAAGATCCAGTTCAAAGCAGGCATCCTCAACTATCTCCAAAAGGTCCCTGTGCTGTTTTTCAGTCATGCGCAGGGTTCTTTCGATTAGCTGCTGCTGCTCCAGAAGCCTCTCGGCTTCTCTGGCTTTTTCATTATAAATTCTGGTTCTTTCCTCTACCCGTAATTCCAGATCCGCATTCAGGCCATCCACTTTTTTCCGCTGTGCTTCCATCTCCATGTTGGAAAGATAATCCCTGTAGGATGCCGTCTCCATGACATAGGCACCGATCATGCTGCCAACATACCCGCAGAAAAGTTGAAGGGCATAGGCAATCACCAGGGTCTTTTCCATGGGCAGCCATGGCGTGGAAAGCAAAAAAGCAATAATAATAAGAGCACCCGTAATGCCTGCCCAGAAGAAAAATAGCCGGAACAGGCTGTATCCCACAAAAATGACCAGCAGAACACCGAACATATAATGGGATAAGCCATGGGCATCATGGGCAAGGGTTACCATTAGGATCATGCTCAGGGAGCAAAGAAAAATAAGGAAAGCAACGATGGGTTCAAAATGACGCTGCACCCATTTTACTCTGAAACTGCAGCCAAGAACCAGAAAAGCCAGAGGAAGAATAAGAAGATAACGGATGGAAAGGATAATGAAGAGTTCTTTTTTTTCCAGAAGTGCAACATCAAGGAGACCGAAGATTCCGTAAAAAAAGATGCCAAAGGCAATACCCATGCGCCGGGCAGGCAGAACCTTTTCATTGAAAAAGGATAAAAAAGCCCTTGCTTCAAGGCATTTATCCTGCTGGCTTACGTTTTTTGAAGTCAGGGAGGGGATCACAAAAAACCTCCGGAATCTTTAGGGGCAGGGCTGTTTTGGCCAGAGAAAAATGGAGGTTTCTTTTTGACCACAGCAGCAGAGCGTGAGCAGGGAGAAGTTTCTTGTATTTCAGTACAACATTATAAATTTATCTTGAAAGGGTAAAAAAATCAAGGAATTCTGAAGATAAATCAGGATGATCGCTTATAAGAATAAGATCTCTCTTGGCATCTCCCCAGGTCACAAGCATCCATTTCTGATATTTACCTTAGATTCCTTAATTTTATGATTCTTTCCGCCTTAGCCATTTTTCCACCATGCTCTGCAGACCCTCGGGCCTGGCCGGCTTAGTCAGCACATCATCCATTCCGGCATCCAGACAGGCCTGTCTGTCCTGGGAAGAAGCGTGGGCGGTAAAGGCCACAATGGGAGTAAGGGCTGCCTCTTTTCCGCAAAGGCCTTCCCGGATTTTGCGGGTGGCTGTGAGTCCGTCCATTTCCGGCATCTGTACATCCATCAAGACCAAATTATAGCTCTGCTTTTCAAGTTTTTCCAGCGCCTGAAAGCCATTCTCCGCAAGGTCAGGGGTATATTTCTTTATTTCAAGAAGTTTCATGGTGATTTTCTGGTTGATGATATTATCTTCCACCAGAAGAATAAGGGGATACATTTTTTCATTCCGCTCTTCCTGAGAGAGCCTTTGGACCTTGCTTTTTTCTTCCACAGGTCTGGCTTGCCCCTGTCCTTCGGCCAGCTGTATATAGTCCTGAATATCCTCAAGAACTCCCTGCATATGTTCTGATGCTTCTCCCAGGACCAGGGAAGCTCCGTTCTCTTTAAGCAGGTGCAGGCCACCCAGTATGGCATTCATGGGAGTTCTCAGGCTGTGGGCCATGTGACGAAGAAATTTTAAGTGCTGATTTTCCGAAAGATTCTGATTCTGCCGGGCCGTATTCAGTTCTGTTTTAAGCCTGACCTCACGACTGGTATCCCTGGCCACACAGCGAAATCCTGAAATACGGCTCTGCCCATCTTCTATGGGAGAAAGGCTCAGCCGCACAGACACAATATCCTCATCGGGTTTCTGCAGGTCCAGTGAAAGAATGGCTGTACCGCCAACATGGGCTTTGCTTTCCATCTGTTTTCTGAGAAGTGTTGCATCATCTACATTCAGCCAGAAGAAAAACCGGTTGGCCCTGATTTCAGAAGAGGGTCTTCCGGTAATGCGGCAGAGGGCCGTGTTGAAATACTGAATCCGGCCTTCAAGATCCAGTTCAAAGCAGGCATCTTCAACTATTTCCAAAAGATCTCTGTGCTGTTTTTCCGTCATGCGCAGGGTTCTTTCCACCACCTGCTGCTGCTCCAGAAGCCTTTCGGCTTCTTTGGCTTTTTCATTATAAATTCTGGTTCTTTCCTCTACCCGTAATTCAAGACCCGCATTCAGCTCATCCACCTTTATCCGCTGTGCTTCCGTTTCTTTCCGGGAAAGATACTCACTGTAAGATACAGATTCCATGAAATAGGCACCAATGATGCTGGCCACATACCCGCAGAAAAGCTGAAGGGCATAGGTCGTCACATGGTTTTTTTCCATGGACATCCAGGGCGTGGCAGCAACAAAGGAAATAAGAATCAGAGCACCCGTAATACTCGCCCAGAAAAAAAAGAGCCGTTGCAAGCTGTATCCCACAAAAATAACCAGCAGAATACCAAACATGTACAGGGACAAGACATGGACATTCTCCACAAAGACCACCATGAGAATCATACTCAGGGCACAGAGATAAAGAAGAAATGAAACAATGGGTTCAAAATGACGCTGCACCCATTTTACTTTAAAACTTAAACCGAGGGCCAGAAAAGCCAGAGGAATAACGACAAGGTATCGGATGGAAAGGATAATATACAATTCTCTTTTTTCCAGAAGGGCCGCATCCAGAAAACCGGAAATCCCATAAAAAAAGATGCTGAAGGCCACGGCCATACGCCGGCTTGGCAGAATCTTCTCATTGAAAAAGGATAAAAAAGCCTTTGCTTCAAGGCTTCTTTCCCGCTGGTTTATATTTTTTGATGTCAGGGAGGGTAACATAAAAAACCTCCGGAATCTTTAGGGGGCGAGGCTGGTTTGGTCAGAGAAAAATGGAGGGCTCTTTTTGACCACAGCAGCAGAAAATTGAGCAGGGAGAAGTTTCTTGTATTTTAGCGTAACCAAATAAAATTATCTTGGGAGGATAAAAAAATCAAGGAATTCTGAGGACAAGCCGGATATGAATAGTTACGACTGTTATTTTATAATCGTTCAGTGCATTTTGTGGCGAATATCAAACATTTCATTTTTTATCAATTTATTCAAGCCCTTGATCCCTTGCAGGTGGAGCATAAGGTACACAGGCTGTTTGTAAGTGACATTTCAATCGTTTTCGTCACGATCAAACGACCTGTGTGCCTATAGATATTCTTAACGAAATGTCAGAACCGCCTCCCGCACTCTGCGGCAGATGGCATCCGCATCCAGAGTGGTATGGCAGCGGTTTCTGTAGATTCCTTTTCCCGCCACAAAAACATCCCGGATATCATTGCGGCCTGCCGCATATACCACCTGAGAAAATGGATTATAAAGGGGGGTCATGTGGGGCTTATCCGTATCCATCAGAATAATATCCGCCTGCTTTCCCTCTTCAAGGGAGCCTGTTATCTCATCAAGACCCAGGCATTTTGCCCCGTCTATGGTGGCCATACGCAGAATGGTACCGGCATCCATAAGGGTTGGATCTGCCGAAGTCACCTTGTGTATCAGGGCGGCACTGCGCATTTCCGAAAGCATGTTCAGATCATTGTTGGATGCAGCTCCGTCTGTGCCAATGCCTACGGTAATTCCTGCCTTCAAAAAAGCAGGCACAGGGGCAATGCCCGATGCCAGTTTCATATTACTCTGGGGATTGTGCGCTACAGAGCTTCCCTTCATGGCAAAAAGCTCAATATCCGCTTCATCCATCTTCACACAATGGGCAGCAAGGGTCCTTTGGGACAAAAGGCCAAGATCTGCCAGATGGGCAACAGGACTTTTGCCATACGTCTTTTTAATGGTTTCTGTTTCAGCAGCAGTTTCAGCCAGATGGATGACAAAGGGCAGATTGTGGGTTTCGGCCATGTCAAAGGCACGGGAAAGCAGCTCCGGCGCACAAAGGTATGGAGAATGGGGTTTAAGGGCAATGGTAATGCGGGGGTGATACTTCCATCGGCCTATCATTTCCTCGACATGAAGAAAGCCCTTTTCTATGGGACCATAGCAGGGAGAGGGAAAATCATAGAGAACCTCGCCCACCACGGCCCGCATACCTGCCGTATCTGCGGCTTCTGCCACGGCATTTTCAAAGAGATACATGTCACAGAAGGTGGTGGTGCCGGAAGCCATCATTTCAAGGCAGGCCAGTTCGGCACCCAGACGGACAAGCTCAGGAGTCAGCCTGGCCTCAGCAGGAAAAATATGATCCTCCAGCCAGCGCATCAGGGGAAGGTCATCGGCCAGACCTCTAAAAAGGGTCATGGAAGCATGGGTATGCACATTGACAAAACCCGGAAGGATGACCCCTCCCCTGGCATCCACTTTTTCCCGAGCCTCTATATGGGAAAGATCTTCAGCTTTTCCAACGGCCAGGATGCTTTCACCACTGATGGCAAGGGAGCCTTTTTCAAAAACCGTATTTTCCGGGTCCATGGTAAGAATCCAGCCATTTTCAATGAGTATATCCGCCTGCATCAGAGGGCCTCCACCAGAAGGGTCAGGAGTTTTTCCAAGCGCAGAGATGCCCTGTCCGCTTCCTCCATGATGGATTCAAGGGTGGCAATCTGAGGCCTGTCCGGGTCATTTATGTTGGTGATGGTGGAAATACCGGCAACCCTCATGCCCAGATGCCTTGCGCTAATTACTTCCATTACCGTGGACATGCCCACGGCATGACCGCCTATGGTTTTTAAAAAACGAATTTCCGCAGGGGTTTCAAAGCTGGGCCCTTTCAGGCCCACGTAAACACCCTCCCGCAGGGTAAATCCCGAAGCAGAGGCAAGCTTTTTTATAAGCTCTGCCATGGCCGGATCATAGGCTGCGGACATATCCGGAAAACGGGGGCCCCAGGCATTGTTATTTTCACCCACAAGGGGATTTTCTCCGGTGAGATTGATGTGATCCCGGATGCTCATGAGATCCCCCACCTCAAAATCAGGACCAATGCCTCCGGCGGCATTGGTGAGAATAAGGGTTTTGACCCTCATTTCATGGAAAACCCTTATGGGAAAGGCAATTTCCTCAGGGCTGTATCCCTCATAAAGATGAAAACGCCCCCGCATCACCGCCACATTTTTTCCGCCAAGGCGTCCCAGAACCAGCTCTCCTGCGTGGCCGCTGACCGTGGATATGGGAAATTCAGGAATAAGCCCATAGGGAATCCTTATTTCATCTTCAAGGGTTCCCGTACTTTTACCAAGCCCCGTACCTGTCATTATAAGAATTTCAGGCCGGATATCGCAGCGTTCTTTAATGTACGCCACTGCCTTATCTGTTTTATCGTAAAAACCCATTATGACCTGCCTGTATATTCGATTGAAGCAATATGGCTTTTATCGAGCCAAAAAGGTTATAGACAGCAACTTCGTAACTGTTCAGCACTATTTATTCTGAAATTCCAATGCTGCAATTGCAGCAGCTTCGTACTGTTGCAAGGCACCCTGACTGTTTGCATGTGACGTTGCAATCGTTTCGGATCAGAGCTTTGCAGGCCTGTGCGAAAGAAGCGGCAAACTGTCTGAGCCGCCACAAAGGCAGCGTACTAAGGCCTGCTATGGTAATAAAAAAGCGCATTCTGCCTGTGGCGGGGAGTTTTTGCCGCTTCCGCAGAGGGCAAGAAGCTCCCGAAAAAGATTGCGTCACAGGCAAATAGCCTGGGTACCTGTGCATCTGTCTGGCAGCTATGGTACTTGGAAAATTGTGCTGAACAATTACGCAACTTCTTTTATTGAGGAAACAGATTTTAATTTTAAAAAAGTTTGATTTTAGTTTCAAAAACCCATTCCGCTGGGCCTCTTTTATGTAAATGGCCGGAACGCTCATCCCATTCCACCGCAAGGCTGCCTCCGGGAAGGATTATTTCAGCCTTTCTTTCGCTTCTGCCGGTGAGTACCCCCGCCACAAGAACGGCACAGGCTCCGGTACCGCAGGCCAGGGTGACTCCGGCTCCCCGCTCCCAAACCCGGACCCGCATTTTTTCCCTTGAGAGAACCTCAACAAATTCCACATTGGTTTTTTCAGGAAAAGCAGGGTGCTTTTCCACCAGAGGCCCCCATACTTCCAGGGGAATATCATCTATTTTATCCATAAAAATAACGGCATGGGGATTTCCCATGGATACAGGCGTTACCTGAAAAGCCTGATCCAGAACCTTGAGGGGTACTTCAATGGCTTCACTTGTTGGCCATATAAAAGGAATTTCTTCAGGCATAAGCCTTGGAGGCCCCATATCCACACGAACACTTGTGACCAGATCTTCCCCGTCATTTTCCAGAAGACAGACCACAGGTCCGGAAGCCGTTTCAATGGTCATTATTTTCTGACGAAGAATAGTCTTTTCATAAACGTAGCGTGCAAAGCAGCGGATGCCATTTCCACACATTCCAGCCTCTGATCCATCGGAGTTATAGATGGCAAAGCCCAGATCACAGGAGGTGGAAGGAAGAATAAGTATCAACCCGTCAGCACCAATGCCAAAATGCCGGTCACAGATTTTTACTGCCAGCTCTCCGTAGGATAATTTTTCGGCAATGCTGCCATTTCTGTCATCTGCCAGAAGAAAATCATTCCCCAGACCATGCATTTTGGTAAGGGCTATCTCCATGGTTTCTCCTTATTTACCGGGATAATGGGGGGACCGATGGGGCAGGCCAAAGCCGGATAATCATAAATTCTTCCTTCAAAATTGGCTACCCGTATCCATCCATTTCCATCCATATCACAGAAAGTGTCCGGATGCAGCCCTACTTTGCCTCCGCCTCCGGGCAGATCAATCATATAGGGTGGAACAGCCATGCCCGAAACATGTCCCTTGATTCTGCGATAAATTTCAAGACCCTTCTGCACATCCATGCGGAAGGGAAGGATGCCTGCCACAGGATCGGGATGATGAAGATAATAGGGACGTACCCGGATGGACATGAGTTTTCTGAAAAGAGAAGTCAAAATATTTTTATCATCATTGACACCTTTAAGCAAAACGGACTGGCAGCCCACAGGAATACCCGCATCCACAAGAAGACCACAGGCCTTAGTGCTTTCTTCCGTAATCTCAGATGGATGATTGAAGTGGGTATTAACAAAAAGGGGCGCATGGGAACGAAGCATTTTTACCAGTTCAGGCGTGATGCGGCAGGGCAGGGTGCAGGGCATGCGGGTATGGATGCGAAGGGTTTCCACATGGGGGATGCGCCGCAGTGCCGTTAGAAGATCGTCAAGTCCTGCATCGGAAAGCATGAGGGGATCTCCCCCGGAAAGGATCACATCTTTAATTTCAGGATGCCCTTCCAGATAGGCAAGGGCTGCTTTTTTATCGAAAATATTTTTTTCCCCCAGATCCCGTTTGCGCATGCAGTGCCTGCAGAAAAGGGCACATTCCGAAGATACGGCCAGAATCACCCGGTCCGGGTAGCGGTGAAAAACACCGGGAACAGGAGACTGGATTTCTTCGCAGAGTCCGTCGGGGAGAAGCCAGGGCAGATCCTCCAGCTCCTCCTTCCGGGGGACGGCCTGCAGAAAAAGCGGAAGACCGTTTTTCTTTATCAGATCCATATAATAGGGATTGATGCGTGCAGGATAGCGCCTTGTCACAGATGCAAGCTCTTCTGCATCCAGATTCAGGGCAAAGGCAATTTCTTCCGGTGTTTCTGCGCTGTCCCGCAGGATGTTTTTCCAGTCTGTATGGGAAAAAAAGCTCACTTATTTCTGCCTGAAATGAAAGAGGTGATTTTAAGAATGCACCATAAAAATCCGGTTCCGGGACTTTCCCGGATGGCATGGCTGTTGTAGCCATTTGCGGTCAAAAAGAAAAGGCCCTGTTCTTAAGGGCCTTTTCATATGGGCAGATTTTTATGGGGGAGATATCTGCCTTTTTAGAAATTATTCAGTATCGTTTTACAAATACCATAGCTGTAAGACATATGCGCAGGCCCCAAGCTATTTGCCCGTGACGCAATCTTATTCGGGAGCTTCTTGCCCTGTGCGGAAGCGGCAAAAACTCGCCGCCACAGTCAGGATAAACTTTTTGATTACCATGGCAGGCTTTAAGCACGCTGACTCTGTGGCGGCTCAGACAGTTTGCCGCTTCTTTCGCACAGGCCTTCAAAGCTCTGATCCGAAACGATTGCAACGTCACTTGCAAATAGCCACGGAGCCTTGCAGCATACGAAGCTGCTGCAATTACAGCATTGGCAGTTCGGAATAAACTGTGCTGAATAATTACTCTTTTTAAGGAATAAAAAACTGATTTCTACCGGAGTGGAGGGCGACTCCGGCAGAAGGGAGCATCAGTTTTCTACCTGAATGGCAATCTTTTTGGGTTTTTTCTCCTCAGGCTTGGGGACCTCAAGGCGCAGAATGCCGTTTTGGAAATTCGCCTTGATCTGTTCATGGTTCACATCCACGGGCAGGGTGAAGGCTCTGTGAAAGCGACCTATAATTCTTTCTCTCCGATAATAATGGTCTTCTTCCACTTCCCGGATTTCCTTGCGCTCACCCTTAAGGGAAAGGACATTGTTTTCCACTTCCACAGTGATGTCGTCACGGGTCACACCGGGAAGTTCTGCTTCAAGCACAATGGCTGTTTCCGTTTCAAAGATGTCCACGGAAGGACGCCACGCACCCATGGCATTTTCATCTATATCCCTGGCCTTGTTAAAGGCATCATCAAACATGCGGTTAATGCGGTCCTGCAGAGAAGCAACATTGCGGAAGGGTTCCCATCTTACCAGTGTCATAATGCCACCTCCTTTAAGATATTGATTAAGGCTTTTTTTATCTTTATTGTTTCACTCAATATAAACTTTAATCCTATCATGCCTTGCATGATTTTTGTTTTTAATAATTTTAATTACAAGATGTTTTGTCAAGATACCTGCAATAAAATTTTTAATACTTCTTTTATCTATCTTATATGAAAGAGCCTTTTTTTTACCATGGCAAGATCTTTTTATGGCTCATAATTTAAGCACAGTGAAAAAGGTGTCAAGGGGACTTTTTTGCAAAATTTTCTTCAAAAGCCTATGGTGAAGATGTGAAACAGGCATATTGAGATCCATCGCCAGCCTGGGTGTCTGTACATCTGCCTGGCAGACATGGTCCCTGGCAGAGCGGTACTGATTTATGACAGGAGCTGATATGGAAACCTTTTTTACCTCCCCCTGCCTTGTGGTGGTGGATGTGCAGCAGCGCCTTCTTGCAGCCATGGATGATACCCAAAATCTTGTGGATCGTTGTTCAAGGCTCATCCGGGGTGCAAAGCTTCTCCATATGCCCCTTTGTTTTTTTGATCAGAACCCTCAGGGGCTGGGTCCTGTGCTGCCGGAGCTGCGGCTTCTGGCCAGTGATGCCCCCCTGTTCACCAAACAGCATTTTGGCGGGCACAGACATACTGAATTCCGGAACTGGCTTGCGGAGAATCATATCATGGATATTCTGATCTGTGGTATTGAAGCCCATGTATGTGTGGCCCAGACCGCCATGGGGCTTGCGGGCGATGGCTTCCGGGTCCATGTGGCCATGGACGGAGTCTCTTCCCGAAAACCGGCAGATAAAGAGGCAGGACTGCTGCGCATGCAGGCCTTCGGGGTTTTTCCAGCCTGCGTGGAAGGCCTGCTTTTTGAAGCCATGGGCCGGGCAGATGTGCCGGAATTTAAAGATTTCCTTGAGATTGTGAAGTGAAGTTTATAAGATAAGATATTTTTTGTTCCAAAGGGGCGTTTTTAATACCATCCCGCTTGGCGGGAGTTACTTTTTTAAAAACGCATAATCCGTTGTATCCATTTGCAAAAAAGGTAAGCATTTGATCCGAGCCATTTTCGTTAAACTGACAGACCGTATTTTTGGAAAGGGTAAAGCCAAGGGCCGTCCGGAAACCACAGCCGAACCGCTGGTATCTTTATCTCCGGATAAGGCGGCAAGGGACCGCCTGCCCTCTGAACCCATCAGGGAAAAAACAAAAAAAAGCAAAAGCCCTGAAGATGCAAGGCAAAACCGGGATGAGACTGCTTCAGGAAAGGTAAAAAAGCCCCAGAAGCAGGAAGGGGCCATGGCGGAAGAAATTCCTCCTTGGTTGCTTGAGAATTTTGATATTTCCGAAAGTGAAGGCAAAACCCGTTTCCATGATCTCGGGCTTCCGGCCAAACTGATGCGGGGCATCCATGAGCTTGGGTTTCAGTACTGTACCCCCATTCAGGCGGATATTCTCCCCGGAACCCTGGAAGGCAGAGACGCCACAGGCAAAGCCCAGACCGGTACAGGCAAAAGTGCGGCCTTTCTTCTGGCCATCTATGCCCAGCTCTTGAAAAACCCTAAGGACAACCGCAGACCCGGTGTACCCAGAGCCCTCATACTGGCCCCCACCCGGGAGCTGGCCCTTCAGATTGAGCAGGATGCAAAGGATCTGGGTAAATACACACCCATTAAAATTGCCGCCATCTTCGGTGGCATGGGCTACGAGCATCAAAAACGTATTCTTGCGGAAAAGGTTATAGATATTGTTGTGGCAACACCGGGCCGTCTGCTGGACTTTAAAAAGCAGGGCCTGATACGCCTTTACAAGGTGGAAATCCTTGTCATTGACGAGGCAGACCGTATGCTGGACATGGGTTTTATTCCCGATGTCAAACAGATTGTCTATGAAACCCCCCGTAAGGAGCAGCGACAGACCCTGTTTTTCAGTGCCACCCTTTCCGATGATGTCATGCGCCTTTCCCGGCAGTGGACCCTGGATCCGGTGAATGTGGAAATCGAACCCGATGTCATTGCCACGGAAAATGTGGACCGTAAAAATTACATTGTCACCGCAGATCAGAAATTCGCCCTTCTCTGGAACATCATCACCCGCCAGAATCTGGAAAGGGTCATGGTTTTCACCAACAGAAAAAGCGAAGCCCGTACCCTGAGTGAACGCCTGCAACGCTACAACATTTCCTGCTCCATGATCACAGGGGACGTTCCCCAGAACAAGCGCATCCGTGCCCTTGATGACTTTAAAAAGGGTGCTTTCCGGGTGCTGGTGGCAACGGATGTGGCGGCAAGGGGAATTCACATAGACGGCATCAGCCATGTGGTGAACTACAATCTTTCCCAGGATCCGGAACAGTTTGTCCACCGCATCGGCCGCACGGGCCGTGCCGGAGCTTCTGGCATATCCATCAGCTTTGCCGATGAGGATGATTCCTTTTATATTCCTGCCATAGAGGAATATATAGGCGAACCCTTTGAATGCCACTATCCCGAAGATGCGGACCTTGAGCTTCCTCCGCCGCCACCGAAAAAAACACTCCCCCGCAGAGAGTCCGGAGCAGAGGGCAAAGAGCCATCTTCCAGACCTCAGCGCAAGCGGCGTCCTACACGCAGAAACACGGCCACGGCAGGGGAGGAAGGTACTTCGTCCCCAAAGCCTCCTGAAGCCAAAAAGTCAGAACCTTTGGATAATGCAGAAGCTCCTGCCCCGAAAAAAAGGCGCAGACGCCGGAGAAAGCCTGCGGGCTCCCGTCCGGAAGGAGCTCTACCCGAAGGTCGCAGTTCCAGAGGCCCGGAAAGCACAGAATAAATGAATCTGACTACCAATATCTTTGAGCCATACGATGTTTATGGACTGGCAAGAACTGCAACAGCAGGCTGTGGCTGAGTCATGGTAGAAATCAATTAAAAAAATGCCATTCACCGGGCCGGAATCCAGATGGGGCTCCGGCCCTTTTGTATCAGCAAGGAAAGGAGATGCCATGCATTTTGTCATCATAGGGGGCGATGCCGCAGGCATGAGTGCTGCCAGCCGCGCCCGTCGCAATGCACCGGACATGAAAATCACCGTACTCGAAATGACGCAAGACATCTCCTACAGCGCCTGCTCCATGCCCTATGTCCTTGCCGATGAAGAGGGAGACATGGATGCCCTCATTATTCGGGCTCCTGCCGTATTCCGGGAAAAACACGGTATTGATCTGCGTCTGGGCCATAAAGTGGAAGACATTGACCCCGAAGCCCGCAGGGTTTCAGGGAGGGATTCCGAAGGCAGAAATTTTGAAGTATTTTTTGACAAATTGCTCATTGCCACAGGATCTGCGGCCAACATGCCCCTCATCCCCGGTCATAACCTGCCCCATGTTTTTGTACTGAAAAGTCTCGATGACGGGCGAAGGGTGCAGGCTTATATTGCGGAAAAAAAAATCAAAAAGGCCGCCATCATAGGAGCAGGCTATATAGGACTTGAAATGTGCGAGGCCCTTACGGAAAGGGGAATCACCGTACAATTGATCCGCAATGCTCCTGAAATGCTTCCCTGGCTGGCTCCGGAGCTTTCCCTTGTTGTGGAAAAGGCCCTCGGAGAAAAGGGTGTTCTCATAAATAATGGCTGTACCACGGAGCGCATTGAGGCCCATGGCAGCAGGCTGGATATCTGCTGCAAAGAAGCCTGTTTTGATGCGGAGATGGTACTCATGGCCATTGGAGTGCGTCCCTCAAGCTTACTTGCAAAAAATGCCGGTCTGGAACTGGGTGCCGCTGGTGCCATTGCCGTGAACCGCAGCCTACAGACCAGCCATCCGGATATTTATGCAGCCGGTGACTGTGCCGATGCCTATCATGTGGTAACCGGGGAAAAGGCTTGGATACCCATGGCCCTGACCGCTAACCGGGCCGGATGGGCCGTGGCCGACCACATCACCGGAAAACCCGTGCGCATGGAAGGGGTGGCCGGAACCGGTGTTTTCAAAATTTTTGATGTGGAAGTGGCCCGAACCGGCCTGACGGTTCAGGATGCAGAAAAAGCAGGATTTGATCCTGTGGAGGTTGTGGTAAAATCCTACTCCAGAGCCAAAACCGTTGCAGGCTCCATGCCCGTCTGGGTGCAGATGGTGGGGGACAGGCAGAGCGGCAGACTCCTTGGGGTTTCCATGGTGGGCAAAGACAATGAGGCCCGCCGCATCAATGCGGCAGCCGTGGCCCTCCATGCCAGAATGCGGGTGGTGGACTTCAGTACTGCAGATCTGGCCTATGCACCACCCTTCAGTCCGGTCTGGGATCCTTTGCTGGTGGCGGCCAATCAGCTGCTGAAAAAACTGTAGGTGCTGAATAAAATACGAAGGTAATTATTCAGCACAGTTTAATCTGAACTGTCAATGCTGTAATTGCAGCAGCTTCGTACTGTTGCAAGGCTCCGTGGCTATTTGCAAGTGACATTGCAATCGTTTCGGATCAGAGCTTTGCAGACCTGTGCGAAAGAAGCGGCAAACTGTCTGAGCCGCCACAAAGGCAGCGTGCTGAAGCCTGCCATGGTAATCAAAAAGCGCCTCCTGCCTGTGGCGGCGAGTTTTTGCCGGTTCCGCACAGGGCAAAAAGCTTCCGAATAAGATTGCGTCACAGGCAAATAGCCTGGGTGCCTATGCAACTGCGTGACAGATGTGGTCTTTAGAAAATAGTGATGAATAATTACGGAACCAGAAAAAAAGCAGGAGGAACATGTTCAGGGAAGGTCAGGAAGTTTTCTGGGTAAAAAGTCTCACTTCAATGCGTAACGCCGCCAAAACAGGGCCTACGGTCATCATAAAAATTGAGGACCGCTGGCTGTATCTGGAAAATGGTCACAGGGTGAACATGGAAACCGGAGAGGCAGAATACAAAAGGGGGTTGACACCGGGCCGCTGCTACCTTTCCGAAGAAAGCTACAGAAAGGAGCAGCAGACACTGGAAGCCTGGCAGAAACTCAAAAAAGATTTGCAGGCCAGCGGACTTGTCCCCATGGGTGTTACCCTTGAAGGCATTGAAAAGGCAAGGGAGCTTCTGGGGCTTGGACCAAAATCTTCATGGACAGATAACTCTCTATAAATTCTGCTTAAAGCAGCCTACTCCTTTTCATCAACAAAGGATTTTTCCGGATATTTTCCAGTAATACCACTGTAAAAGGCACGGATGGCTTCCATATCCGCTGCCATATCCCCGGAAGGATGCAGCAGCATGCCCATGCCTCCTTTTTTTCTTGCATAATCCAGATATCCAAGACCTATGGGCACATTTGCCCCGGCTGCAATATGATAAAATCCCGTTTTCCATTGGGATACCCTGCTGCGGGTTCCGGATGGCGGGATAATCAGCACCATTTTTTCCGATTTTGCAAAAATTTCCACGGCCTGCTCCACGGTGTTGCCCCTCTGACTCCGATCCACGGGAACCAGCCCCATCCATTTCAGAATAAAACCCATGGGTTTTTCCGTAATCTCCTTTTTCCCCATCATATACACCTTCAGCCTCAATTTCAGGGCCAGAAGAAGGGTCCAGAAATAATCCCAGTTGGAGGTATGGGGAGCGGCTATCATCACCAGTTTTTTTTCTTCTTCGGGTACATCACCCTCTATTTTCCAACCGAAAACCCAGAGTGTAAAACTGGCCATAAGCCATAAAATCGTATTGATAACAGGCATGTCAAAGACGGTAGTTTTTTGTACTTTCATGTTTTTAATGGCTTTCATTGCGGGTCATTATGAGTGAAAAAAAGATCTCCTGCAAAAATGCAGGTCTGCTTGTCCTGTCCAAACGTGGGTAACATAGGGAAAGGCGGAAGGGAAAACAAGTCGCATGCAAGGAAATATGGCCGCATTGATAAGTGAGAAATGGCCTGCACTTATCTTTGTAGAAAGTATCTTATGTGTTTGAATTCCATTTTTTTACATGCTATCCCATGCAGGCTTTTCATTTGCAGAGGCTTATCCCTGCCTTTTTTTATGGATAGCATTTTTTTTCAGACAGCCTGTGTGCCTTCTTCTGTCAATAGAAACTAAGCCTGATCTGGCCTCTGCCACAGGATTTTCCAAGGAGTTTTTAATGATTCATCTGAATCGGATTTCACGCCATCATGGTAATCAGGTATTGTTTGACAATGCCAGCCTGCAGATTCTTCCCGGAACCCGTACCGGCCTTGTAGGGCCTAACGGTGCCGGAAAAACCACCATCTTCCGCCTGATCATGGGGGAAGAAATGCCCGATGGCGGAGACATTTCCCGGAGCCTTAAAATCCGCATCGGCTATTTTTCCCAGGATGTGGGAGACATGGCAGGACGCAGCGCACTGGAAGAAGTGATGGCAGCGGTGGGGGATGTGGTTTCCTTAGGAGAAAATATCAGAAAAATGGAAGCATCCATGGCGGAACCCATGGATGAGAATGCTCTGGCTGAACTTCTGGAACGCTACGGCGAGGCGGTGGAAAGCTTTGAACATCAGGGCGGTTATGAACTGGAATCCCGCGCCCAGAGTGTGCTCACTGGCCTTGGCATAGGTCCCGATGCCTATCACCGGCCCGTGGAAGCCTTCAGTGGCGGGTGGAAGATGCGCATAGCCTTAGCAAAAATACTCACCACCAACCCGGATGTGCTGCTTCTGGACGAACCCACCAACCATCTGGATCTGGAATCCATTCTCTGGCTTGAAAACTGGCTGGCTTCCACCTTTAAGGGTGCCCTGCTCATGACCTGCCATGATCAGGAATTCATGAACAGCATTGTCTCCCGCATCATTGAAGTCGGCAACGGCGGGGCCACCACCTACACCGGCAATTATGATTTTTTTATAAAGGAAAGGGAAATCCGGCGGGAACAGCTGGAATCCAGCTTCAAGCGTCAGCAGGACATGCTGGCCAAGGAAGAGGAGTTCATAGCCAAATTTGCAGCCAGAGCCTCCCATGCGGCACAGGTGCAGTCCAGGGTGAAAAAACTGGAAAAAATCGAACGCATTGTACTTCCGCCGGACCAGAAAAAAATCCGTTTTACCTTTGAGACACCGCCCCGGTCCGGAGACGATGTGGTTACCATGGAAAACCTCGGCAAAACCTGGCAGACGCCCGAAGGGGGAGAGCACTCGGTTTTTGGCGGTATATCCGGGATGATACACAGGGGAGACAAAGTAGCTGTGGTTGGGGTGAACGGTGCGGGCAAATCCACCTTTTTACAGGTACTGGCCCAAAGGACCGAGCCCAGCGCGGGAAGGGTTACCATAGGAGCCAATGTGCACGCAGGCTATTTCAGCCAGCATTCCATGGACATTCTCAACCCTGAAAAAAGCGTGCTGGATACGGTTCAGGACGTTCTTCCCACCGCAGGACTGGGGGTGATCCGCAACCTCTGCGCTGCCTTTCTCTTTCAGGGGGATGATGTTTACAAAAGGATAGACAAGCTCTCCGGTGGAGAAAAAAGCCGGGTGGTTCTGGCTACCCTGCTGGCCCGGCCCTTAAATTTCCTCATCCTCGATGAGCCAACCAACCATCTGGACATTCAGTCACGGGAGGTACTGCTGGACGCCCTGCAGGCCTTTGAGGGAACGGTGCTCATTGTCAGCCATGACCGCCACTTTCTCCGCTCCCTTGTGAGCCGGGTTTTTGAAATCGACCATGGCCGCATGATTCCCTACGAAGGCAGCTATGACTATTATCTGAGAAAGCAGATGGCGCTGCAGGCGGGGAGTGTTTAAGCTTCTTGCCGTGCTCTGGCCTTTGCCTGGCCTTCAGGACAGACGGAGGCCAGGTCCAGAAGACAGATCCGTTCCGGATAATCAAAAAGCTTCTTTTTACATTTACCATGATGGCATTCTATAACTCCATTTTACATACAAACAGCGGGGCACCTGTCCGACAGGGCGAGCTCAGGAAAGGCCAAAGTCGAGTCACTGAGTTCATGCAGCGGTCCTTCCTCCCATCGCCCCAAGGAAGAAGGGAATGGCTAGCACAAGCACAGCCGCCATGATGCCAAAGGCCCAGCCATATCCCAGCATCCCCACAAGAATTCCACTGACGATGGGGCCTGAGGCATGGCCCACATCATACAGGGTTCCGAATACGCCCATGGCTGTTCCATAGTGTTTTTCCCTGCAAAGATCCGCCACCAGAGCAGCGGATGAGGATGTGACCAGAGCCTCACCCAGACCGAAGACCAGACAGGCTGCCATCAATGACCAGAAACTGGTCAGAGTGGGAATCAGGGCAAAGGGTGCGGCGCAGCACAGCATGCCTGTAACTATAATGCCATTTCGCCCATGTCCATCGGAAAAACGTCCCATGAGAGGTTTGGCCAGCATGGTCGTGATCATCTGCCCTGCCCAGAGAAGCCCTGCCTCAAATGCGGAAAGTCCTACCACCGTAACGGCGTAAATGGGCAGAAATGCCTCCAGGGCCCCCATGGCCATGTTCTGCACCCCTTCCATGCCTGAAGCTGCGATAACCCTGCGATCCCTGCTCACCTCCCGGATACCTGAGATGAACTTCCTGAACCATGGCTCAGTACTCTGATCCTGTGATTTTTTTTCATCCTTAAGAAGAAAGGCCATGCCAAGCAACAGCGCCAGAACCCCTGTGGCTGCCACAATGCCGTAAATCACATGAAAGGTGGTATCTGATGCTCCATGTGCGCCTCCCATAAGGGACAGGAGCAGGCCACCGACAGGGGCTCCGGCAAGGGTTCCCATGATGGTGACAGATGAAAACCAGGAGAGCATCTCCCCCTTTTTGGGTCCTGCCACATCCGCAACCACAGCCATGGCCACAGGGCCATAAATGGCCGTGGCAAAGCCGTGGAGGAAGCGAACCACCACCAGCATGGTATAGCTTGAAATGAAAAAGTACGCGAAGGGGATGAGAGCAAAGAAACACAGTCCAGCCAGCATGGTCTTTCTGCGGCCAATGATATCTGAAAGCGCTCCGGCAGGCATTTTGAAAAGGATGCCTGTCACAGTTGAAATACCAACGGCAAGACCAATGGCCTCCGGCCCTGCTCCAAGATAGAGGGCAAAAAGCGGAAGAACCGGATTGCGTGCCAGTGCATAGGAAAATCTGGCCATAAAACCAACGGAAAACAGTGCGGTCATAAACGATGCATTCATTGAAACCTCGTACCGTGGAGAGTCCTGTTGTTGCAGCCCTGAAAAAGCCACAATCGCAATTGTGATATACCCCCACCCAAAAAATGTCAATTGACATACTTTTGTATCATGATAAATTACAACTGTGATAAAGAAAAATCTGTTCCCGGTCCTTCAATAAAAAACAATCCTCCCCCCCTGAACTAAGGAGAAAAAAATGCCTGAACTGAACGAACACATTGCCGCAAGCCTGGCCCGAACCGGCAAAGAGTACCGCGAGGTCCACGAATGGATTGACAGTCCGGAGACCAAATATGAGCGTCATGATTTTTCCAGGGTGCTCATCAACGCTGCCATGTTCCGGGAAAAATATGGTGAGGAAGGGGCTCAGGAATATGTCTATCATCTGGTGGATGACCTGAAATGCCGCTTCGGCAAGCAGATTGACAGCCATGTCGCGAATATGAAAGACTGCCTCAGCTATTTCGGTGGGTAAGAGATTCAGGCGGGCCGGGTTGCTTCCGGCCTGCCTTTTACGTCTGAAAAAAGTATAATGATAATTTGAGTTTCGTCGGGTGGGAGGTATCTCATGGTATGGTTCCAAAAAAATGAAGACGGAAATGTCTGTCGTCTGCTGCCCGATGCGGAATCGGAGTATCTTGTCCGCTATCATCACTTCAGGTCATTTCTCGATCATCACCGTATTGCGCTCAGTCATATGGCTGATCTTGATCGGACTTACTATGGCAGCCAGCCATTTACCATGCAGATGGTGGCACATAAATGTAACGATCTCTTCTCCGAAGTCGAATCAATGGTACAGATATTGTCCATGCTATCAACGGAGCAATATGAGTACTTATCCGCTATTTTTCGAAGTCTTTACCGCAGTGTAAAAGATGAGCTGCACTTTGCTTCCCCGACTTCCACAGATCCCCTCACCCTGGAAATCTCCCAGATTGGGGCAGTTCAGTCCCGCATTGTGGGAGCCAAAGCGGCCAACCTTGCCCGCATACAACGCGAGCTGGCTCTTACGGTACCTACAGGTTTTGCCATCACCACCTCCGCTTTTCACTTTTTTTTACAGGAAAACGGCCTCCTGGATAAAATCGACAATGCCTTACGGCATCTTGCCGCAGATGACCCGGCATCCATAGAATCCGTCGGGAAAAAAATTCAGGCCCTTATTATTGAAAGCCCCCTGCCAGCAAAGATTCTCAAGGCTATGGAAGCTGCAACATCCACGTTAAGCAGTGACACAGCAGGCAATATACATCTGGCAGTACGCAGCAGTGCCATCGGAGAGGATGGAGAAATTTCCTTTGCCGGACAATACACATCGGTCTTAAACGTACCCATTGAAAAATTATCCGAGGCTTACAAACAGGTGCTGGCAAGCAAGTACTCGGCATCAGCACTTTCCTATCGCCTGCATCACGGACTGGACGAGCACGAAACCCCTATGGCCGTCCTGGTTTTGAAAATGGTTCAGCCACTTTTCAGCGGTGTGCTGTACAGCGCCGACCCCGTCGGTGAAGATCGTCAATCCATCCGGATCAGTGCCGTCCATGGCCTTGGAGATACCCTGGTCGCCGGAAACATCTCCCCGCAACGTACGTACCGAATCAAAAAATCCACCTTTAACGTCCTGGAGACGGGTGGAACTGATACAAGCGCTCCTTTCCCATCTGAAACACTCTTTCTTCGTGAGCTGTGGGAATCCGCCAAAGTTCTGGAAGATTCTTTCCAGCGGCCTCTGGATATAGAATGGGCACTGGATCATGATCATCGTCTGTTTATTTTACAGGTCCGGCCCCTGATCATAGCTGATGGGACACATGAAAGAGAATATGGAACTGCTACTGAGTATGCAGACCATCCCCTGCTCATCGAAGGCGGGAAGTGTGCTGCAGGTGGTGTCGTGTCCGGACGGGTACTGGTGATGACGAATACGGAAGCCGAAGGTGGTTTACTGAATCCTTATCCGGACACCATTCTGGTGGCCCGCACAGCGTCCACTTCCATCACCCCATGGATGAGCAAAATACGAGGTATCATCACCGATACGGGCAGTGTTGCCAGCCATCTGGCCTCAGTGGCCCGGGAATTTAGTGTACCCGCCCTTTTTGATACAGAGACGGCCACCACCATCCTTGCAGACGGCCAGGAAATCACTCTGTGGGCCAGTCAAATGCGGGTTTATGATGGTGTGGTGGAGGAATTAGCGAAAGGCATGAGACCGGTGAAGCGGCCCATCTTCGCAAGCCCAATTCACCTGAGACTGCAACGCCTGCTGGATTTGATTTCGCCTCTTAATCTGCCAGAGCCTGACTTTCCGCAATTCACCCAGGAAGAGTGCCGAACCGTTCATGACATTATCTGCTACTGTAATGAAATGGTCATACGTGAGATGTTCCATTTCAGGGAGTCCGTGGAACATCTTCAGGGTGCGGTACACCTCAGAACAAGCATCCCCATAGATCTTCACGCTCTTAATCTAGGTAATGGACTGCGCCAGGGTTTAACAACATGTGATGACCTCAATGTGCATGATGTCGTCAGCCGCCCTTTCCGCGCCCTATGGCGGGGACTTTCCCATCCCCGTCTCAACTGGACAAAGACCATCACAACCTCTGCCCGTAACTTCATACCCCGCATAGTGAGTCAGGCCATACCCCAAAAGAACCCTCAGGGTGGAGCCAGCTATGTTCTTGTCTCTGCCGATTATATGAATCTTGGTACCCGCTTCAACTACCACTCCGTTACAGTGGATACACTGTGCGGAACAGATCCGGCCTACAATTATATCAACCTGCAATTTTCCGGCGGAGCGGATGCCTATTACAGCCGCTGTCTGCGAATTCAATACATGGCTGCCGTGCTTGACCGGCTTGGATTTGAAACCAGCACCAAAGGGGATTTCATTGAAGCAAGCCTCACGCGGCTGGATCAAAACCGCATGGAAGAGTCCCTTGAAAAACTCGGGTACCTGCTGGGTACAAGCCAGATGCTTGACCTTACACAGAACACTCTCGAACAGGTGGCTGCATTGGCGGATTCTTTTTTCCAGGATGACGATAAGCTCCTGAACAGTCAAAACGAGAATGCGCCAAAGGGTTTTTATCTGATCACCGGAAACTGGAAAACTGCTGAGCTGAATCTGGAAACAGGAATACTCCAGAACGGTTCCGCCTTCGGTTCACGGATCTCAACCGGTGTTTCACAGGCCATGACAAACCTTATGGGCAAACGTTATCAGGAAATGCTGGACAACATTGGTGCTTACTATTACTTCCCGCTGGTTGCCGCCATGGACAGTAAGATGAACGATGGCAGAGCACGGGTCAGGGTTAAGCCACTGTCTGGAGTCATCGATCAGGCTGGCGGACTGGCCTTTGCCATCCGGGACTGGGACAATTATTTTGTTTTTCGCATCAACGCACTGGAAGACAATGCTATTCTTTTTGAATTCAAAAATGGCAGGCGCATAGAACGGGCAAGTACTTGTACCCCCATTGCTGGAAATCAATGGCACAAGCTGCAGGTGGAAATATCCGGCCACCGGGTTCTGGCATTCCTTGAGGATCATCCCATTCTTGAATACAGCGGAAGTACCAATCTTTACGGTTATGTGGGGCTTTGGACCAAAGCGGATTCGGTAACTTTTTTCAATGAATTCGTCCAGGAAAGACCAGACACAATGCCACAGATTTTTCATATCACCTCCTGAAAGGAAACCGTCGTCATGCCTTATTTCATTTCTCCCCTTGAACTTGAACAGCAGATTTCCGCTGACACTATCACCGTGCTTGATGTGAGACGCATCGAAGACCAGCAAGCCTCACCTTCAGGGATAAAAAATGCGGACTGGTATCCGCCCGAAGATGTCAACTTGTGGGCCGACGGGCTTTCCAAAGAAAAACCTGTAGCCATCTACTGTGTGCGGGGAGGTTCGGTCAGCAGCTCTGTTTACACCGCACTCACAGCCAGAGGGCTGAAGGTTCGTATCCTTGAGGGTGGATTGGCAGCATGGGAGACCCATGCAAAACGATAAGCCTACGGGCAACATGACTCAGCCCTGGCTGCTGTGCATCCACAACATTCCGCCCAAACCGCCTTACCTGCGTGCAAAAGTTTCACGCAGACTGGCGGCTCTCGGGGCTGTTGCCCTCAAAAATTCCGTTTATATCCTGCCCGATGCCGAACCCCAGCGGGAGAACCTGATCTGGCTTGCAAAAGAAATTGTTCAGGGAGGAGGCAAAGCCTACGTCTGCCGGGCCATGTTCGACGGCATTGATGGGGGGGAATATTCCGATGCGGACATCCGCAAGCTCTTTGTCGAAGCCCGCGAAACCGACTACAGAAATCTTGCAGCTGAGTTTCAGGCTGCCTTCAAAAGTCTGAATGCTCCTGCAGAAACCCTGTGCACAGAAGGTGTGATGGGGTGGAATCAGGATCTGAAAACCCGCTATGAAAACATTCTCCGCATCGACTACTTCGGCACTCCGGGAAGGGGCACCATAGAGGGTATGCTTGCCGCCTTTGAGGAATGGCTTGCGGCTGGAACCCGGAAGAGCAGACCGGAAGAAAAAGTCCTTTCTCCCAAGGACTACAGGGGGAGAACATGGGTGACACGCTCCGGTGTCCATGTCGATCGCATTGCCTCGGCATGGCTTATCAGGCGCTTCATCGATCCGGAAGCAGCATTTCGTTTTGATGCCCGGAAAAAAACAGAAAAGGATATCCTCTTTGATATGGTCGAAGGGGACTTTACCCATGAAGGCCCCATGTGCACTTTCGAGGTAATGCTGAAACGCTTTCATCTCGATTCAGATGCAGCCCTTGCCGTACTCGGTGAGATCATACATGACATGGATCTTGACGCTGACGCTCCTTCACGGCCCGAATCCCCAGGGATTCTTGCCTTGCTGAACGGCATATGCCTTGAAACGGATATGGATGAAAAACGGGTTGAAGACGGAAGCAGGGTTCTCGATACCCTGTATGCCCATTTCCAGCGTTCAGGAAGAAATGCCTGAGAGATTCTCTTCCTGCACAGAAAAAAAAGCCGGGTGGTTCTGGCTACCCTGCTGGCCCGGCCCTTAAATTTCCTCATTCTCGATGAGCCAACCAACCATCTGGACATTCAGTCACGGGAGGTACTGCTGGACGCCCTGCAGGCCTTTGAGGGAACGGTGCTCATTGTCAGCCATGACCGCCACTTTCTCCGCTCCCTTGTGGGCCGGGTTTTTGAAATTGACCATGGCCGTATGATTCCCTACGAAGGCAGCTATGACTATTATCTGAGAAAGCAGATGGCGCTGCAGGCGGGCTGAACCTTACCCTGAAATCAGTTTCTGGCATTATAGATAACCCCGCCTTTGCTGCTGTAGCTTTCCAGCACCTCCCGGCCTTCTTCAGCCATGAAATGGCGGATCACCCTGATACCGGCATTTTCCAGATAGGCATAGGAGGCATCAAAAACCGGGCCTTCATCAAAACCGATGGCCCGGGCATCTTCCGCAGCGGCAGCACAGACCACACGGCTGACACCGCTCCAGAGAATGGCACCTAGACACATGGCGCAGGGTTCACAGGAGGTAAACAGCTCCCGCGTTTTGCCCGGCCCATGGAGAGTAAAGGAAGCAAGGGCTTTCTGGGCCATCATGATGGCCACCATCTCGCCATGCAGGGTGGCATTGTTCAGGGGGAAAACCCTGTTGACACCAACCCCCAGAAGCCTGCCGCTTTCCTGATCAAAAATGGCCGATCCAAAGGGACCTCCCGTATCCTGACGCACATTTTCTGCGGCAAGCCAGAGAGCAAGGGCCATTTTCTCTTCATCGGAATCATATTTTTTTTTGGCATCCACCGCCGCTTCCACCCATGGGGGAAGTTCCACAACCACCTGCTGCACAGGACCTTTTTTTTCTTCTGTATGCATAAAAACTTCCTTTATTTTATAGCTTCAGCAAAATTTTCCTTTGGCAAATAGAATACTTTCAATCAGATGCATAGACAACCAGGCCATTTGTCTTATGCTGGAGCGATGACTCTGAAATTATATTATTTCAAGGATTTTCTTTTTTGGAAATCCCAAGTTTACGCATCTTCCCCCTCAGGGTACTGGGATGAAGACCCAAAAGCGCTGCAGCTCCGTCTTCGCCCATGATTTTTCCATGGGTTTTTTCCAGTGCCCTGCGAATATGGCTGCCTGCGGCATCATCAAAGGAAAGAAAAGACTCATCGCTGGTGTTCAGGTGTTTCTCTGTCTGTGTCAGGGCGGGAATCCGGGGCATATCCAACACAAGAAGGCCTGAGTGGAAACCCTTGGCCTGACTCTGAATCAGGCCCCGCTCCACAAGGTTCTGCAACTCGCGGATATTGCCCGGCCAGCTGTGCTCACGCAGAAATTCCATGGTACCCGCAGGGATGTGCACCTTCCTTGTAATTTTCATCTCCTTGCATTTCCTTGCCACCAGATATTCCAGAAGGGCGGGAATATCCTGACTTCTCTGACGCAGAGGCGGAATCATGATGGGAAAGACATTGAGACGAAACCAGAGATCTTCCCTGAAACTGCCCTCTTTGACCATCTGCTCCAGATTTCTGTGGGTAGCACTGATGATACGAACATTGACAGCTATGGTTTCCGTACCACCCACCCGTTCAATTTCCCTGTTCTGCAGTACCCTGAGCAGGCGAACCTGGGCACTCAGGGGAAGTTCTGCCACTTCATCCAGAAAAAGGGTGCCGCCGTCGGCCCTTTCAAAGCGCCCTCTTTTCAGGGCAAGGGCACCGGTGAAGGCTCCTTTTTCATGGCCGAAAAGCTCGCTGTCGATGAGGCCTTCGGGAAGCCCGCCGCAGTTAACCTTCACAAAAGGACCTGCATTTCGGGGAGAAGCCGTATGCAGGGCATTGGCCAGCAGTTCCTTGCCTGTGCCGGTTTCTCCCAGAAGAAGAACAGGGCTTTCCAGGGGAGCCACCTGACGCACCATCTGCATCACCTCTTTAAGACCAAAGTCGGCACCGATGATTCTGTCTCCGGAAATATGCCTCAATTCTTTATGGAGATAGCGGTTGTCCTCTTCCAGCATTTCCTTCAGACGGACAATTTCCTCATATTGCAGGGCATTGGTGAGGGCAATGGAAAAGGGTTCATTGAGCATGCCCATCAGCTCCGCATGGCTTTCGTCATAGCGGTTACAGCCTTCGGCAGCCAAAAGCAGCATACCGATCATGCGGGATTCCATAATCAGTCTGGTCCGCAGCACAGAAACTTCTTCGGGCCAGAAAATCCGTATCAGCTCCTGAATACAGGGGTCCTCTTCCCTTGCATCATTGAGAATGCCAAAGGAAAAATCCGTTCGCCACTCTTCCGCAACCCTCGGAACGGCGGCCTCGGGTATGGGAAAAGACAGGGGAACCTTTGGCCAGTGATCCGGGCAGATGCGCACAATGGTGCGGCTCATGGATGTTGCCGGATCAAAAAGCCCGATGTGGAGGGCATCCGCAGGAATGACCTTCTTTATATAGGCAAGGGTATTCTCCATGGCCTTATTAAGATCCAGCCTACCGCAGATTCTCAAGGTGGCTTCCCGAAAAAAAATATTTTTATTCACTGCCACGAAGCATCCCTTCCATGTCCCAAAGTGTCAAATATGAAACATTTACCATAAAAAGCCAAATATGACATGCCAAAAAATCATATATGACATATTATTAAATAGCCATTGCATATTTCCCCCGGAAATTCAGCATGTTTTTTTTGGCACACAATATGCTTAGTGCAATAAAGCCTTATGCTACCGACCCGAAAACCCGTTTTCATTCAGATGTAAAAAAATTCGGGAGTGGAAAAAATCATGCAGAATATAGAGATCATACGCATATGCGCCTTTAATGAAGCGTCCAGAGAGGAGGCCGTCATCAAGGCAAGGGAGGTCATCGAAACCTGTCACAATGGCGGCGAAGGCGTTGCCATATGGACCAGCACGGATCAGAGTACGGATATGCTGATTCTCCTGAAACGTAAAGGAGATATCCCCATAAAATCCTATTCCATGGAAGGTCTTCAGATAGCCGATTATTTTTCCCGCTTTGGCTGGATCAGCCACTCCCTGTGGCAGGATATCGCTCCCATGGAAGAAAAAACCAGCGGCTGATGCCTGCCCGGCAGAGGCATTCTGACTGTTTGTAAGTAACACTGAAATCGTTATGAAAAACCCCATTTTCATATCCCGTATCACCTATGTTTTTCTGGAGGGAAACATGTCTGTTCTCAAAAACCTGCAAAATATGCGGGGCCATCTCATCCTTTTTATTATCCTTCTTTTTACCCTTACAGCCTGCAGCCAGTCTGAAGAATCGCCACAGGAAGCAAAGAGCGCATTTCGTCCGCCTCCCCCCGCAGTTACCACGCTGACGGTAAAGGAAAGGGATGTAAAGGTTTTCAATGAATATCCCGCCCGCATCCATGGTGCCCGTCAGGTACAGGTAAGAACCCGTGTGGAAGGAATTCTTCAAAAACGCCTTTACGTGGAAGGCCAGCTTGTCCGGGAAGGAGATGTCCTCTTCCGGATTGATCCGGAACGCTATGAAATTGCCCTGCGCCGTGCGGAAGCGGAGCTGGCCAATGCCGAAGCCAGCCATGCCGATGCCAGCCGTGAATGGCAACGATCCATCACCCTGTATGAAGCGGATGCGGTGAGTGAACGCACAAGGGATCAGGCCATGACGGCACTGGATCTGGCAAAAGCCCGGCTGGATCTGTCAAAGGCTGCCATGGACGAAGCCCGCCGCAATCTGGGTTATACGGAAGTCCGGGCTCCTTTATCCGGCGTAACGGGTATGGAAACCCTTTCCGAAGGTAATCTTCTGGAGTGGGGCGCTCTTCTCACAACCATCACCCAGCAGGACCCGGTACATGTACGCTTCTCCCTTCCCGAAGACGACGCCGCAATTCAGGCTGCCGCCCGCAGGGCCATGGGAAAGACCGAGAGCGATATGCACCGCTACGAAGCCACCCTTATTTTTTCCGATGGCGCAGAATATGCCCGAAAAGGGGAGCTGGATTTCACGGCCAGCATCATAGACTCAAGAACCGGCACGGTCACGGCAAGGGCCGTTTTCCCCAACCCGGAAAACCAGCTCATGCCCGGTCAGTTTGTCCGCATCCGGGCACAGCTTCAGAGCTTCAAAGATATTTTCATGATACCCGAAGGTGCCGTCACCCAGGGTCCTGCAGGACCAAGGGTCTTTGTGGTGACAGATGATAATAAAGCCCTTTCCCGTAATGTAACCATGGGTTCTGCGGTAAATGGAGAACAGATCATACTGAAAGGCCTTGAAAGGGGCGACCGTGTTGTGATTATGGGGCAGGTTTCCCTCAGGGAAGGCATGGATGTTTCCGCCACGGAAAAAAGATCTGAGGAGGCACTCTGATGTTCCGATTCTTCATTGACAGACCAATTTTTGCATCGGTTATATCCATTATTATTGTACTCTCCGGTGCCGTTGCCCTGAGTATGCTGCCCGTGGAGCAGTATCCCGATGTGGTACCGCCCCAGGTTGTGGTCACCGCCATCTATCCCGGTGCCAGTGCGGAGGTAATGGCCCAATCCGTGGCTGCCCCCCTGGAGCAGGAGATCAACGGCGTTGACAACATGATCTACATGGAGTCAACGGCCATGGATGACGGATATCTCCGCATCGTCATTTCCTTTGAATTCGGAACAGATCCGGATCAGGCCACCATCAATGTCAACAACAGGGTTCAGGCAGGCCTTGCCAAGCTGCCCCAGCAGGTGAGAAATCAGGGTGTTCGGGTAGAAGCCCAGTCCACCAACATTCTCATGGTGCCGGTTCTTTATTCTCCGGACAAAAGCCTGAACACCCTGTTCATGGCCAATTATGCCCTGCTCAATGTGCTGGATGAACTTGTCCGTCTGCCCGGCGTGGGGGACGCCTCCCTCTTCGGGCGGGATGATTATTCCATGCGCATCTGGCTGAGGCCGGACAAGCTGGCCCAGTTTGAGCTGACTCCTTCCGATGTGGCAGCCAGCATCCGGGAACAAAATGCCCAGTTTGCCGCAGGCCGTCTCGGTGCGGAGCCTTCCCCCGCAGGTCAGGCCTTCACCTTTACGGTGAGTACCCGCGGTCAGCTTACAACGCCGGAGGAATTTTCCAGAATAATTCTCAGGGCCGATGAAGACGGCGGTACCCTGCGCCTTGGGGATGTGGCCCGTGTGGAGCTGGGCGCCCAGAGCTATGCGGCATCTGCTTCCTTCAACGGAGATCCTGCCGTGCCCATGGGGGTTTACCTCCAGCCCGGTGCCAATGCCCTGGATACGGCCACAGCGGTTCATGATACATTGAAAAGACTTTCAGGATCTTTTCCGGAAGGCCTTTCCTATGTGGTACCCTATGACACCACGGAATTTGTTGAAATATCCATTAAGGAAGTCTTCATCACCCTGATTGTGGCTGTTTTGCTGGTTATTCTTGTCACCTTTCTTTTTCTGCAGAGGCTGCGTGCCACCCTCATTCCCGTAGTGGCCATCCCAGTATCCCTCATCGGTACCTTCACCGGTATGCTTCTGCTGGGTTTTTCCGTCAATCTTCTCACCCTTTTCGGTCTGGTTCTGGCCATAGGTATTGTGGTGGACAACGCCATCATAGTCCTTGAAAATGTGGACCGGCTTATCCGTGTGGAAAGAATGAACGCCAGAGATGCCTCCGTAGAAACCATGAAACAGGTGGCAGGTGCCGTTGTTTCCTCCACACTGGTTCTTGTGGCTGTTTTTGCCCCTGTGGCTTTTCTGGGGGGCATGACGGGCGAGCTGTACCGGCAGTTTGCCGTTACCATTGCCGTTTCTGTAGTGGTTTCCGGTGTGGTGGCCCTTACCCTGACCCCTGCCATGTGCGCCATTCTTCTGGACAGACCGGCACGCAAGGTTTCACTTCCCTTTGTGATCTTCAATAAAGCCTTTGACCGCCTGACTCTGGGCTTTACCCGGATGGTGGCCCTTTTACTCCGTAACACTGTCATCGGTGTTCTTCTTTTTGCCGGCATCATTGCTGCCACCCTTTATTATCTCGATCGTATGGCCTCAGGCCTTGTGCCCCAGGAAGATCAGGGCGTTGCCATGCTGGCCTATTACCTGCCCCCTGCATCGGCACTGCCAAAAACCGTCGCCGTCAGGGAGGATCTCTCCCAGAGGATTACGGGCCTTGAAGAAGTAAAGGAAATTACGGCCATTGCCGGTTATGACATGTTCGCAGGCTCCCTGCGCACCAATGCAGGCATTGCCTTTGCCAACCTGACGGACTGGCGGGATCGCGGGGAGCCGGGTCAGCATGCCCAGTCCGTGGCCGGTAAAATCATGGGCATAGGCATGGGAGTTCCCGAAGCAAACGTCTTTGCCTTTACACCTCCCCCCATACAGGGGCTTTCCCTGACGGGTGGTGTGGAAGGTTACCTCGCAGTGCGGGGAGATATTACAGCCAAAGAAATTGAAGCACTGGGACAAAAACTCATGGCTGCAGCCAATGCCCGGCCCGAACTGATGAATGCCCGCATCACCCTTGATACAGGCATTCCCCGCTTCCATGCGGAAGTGGACAGGGAAAAGGCCAGAGCCATGGGTGTACCCATCAACCATATCTTTGAAACCATGCAGAGCACCTTCGGCTCCCTTTATGTGAACGACTTTATCTTTGCCGGCAGAAACTGGCAGGTAAACATGCAGTCGGAAAAGGATTTCCGGAGCCAGCCCGAAGACCTCAGCAAGGTTTTTGTCCGGTCCAGCCACGGAGAAATGCTGCCCCTAAGCTCCCTTGTGACACTGGAGCGCACCTCCGGTGCGGACATCATCAACCGCTTCAACCTCAATACCGCAGCCCGTTTTATGGCTGATCCTTCCCCCGGATACACCTCGGGTCAGGCCAAGGAGACCATGGAAGAACTGGCCTCCGAACTTTTCAATGATGGGAATATCCTCATCGGATGGATAGGAGAAGCCTATCAGCTGGATGCCGGCGCAGGGTCGGGAATGCTGGCCTTTGGCATGGGTATTTTGATGGTCTTTCTGATTCTGGCAGCCCAGTATGAACGCTGGAGCCTTCCCATTGCGGTTCTTTCCGCAGTTCCCTTTGCCGTTCTGGGTGCAGCTCTGGCTTCTCTGCTCAGGGGTTTTCCCAATGACATCTACTTTCAGGTGGGGCTTCTGGTGCTCATAGGTCTTGCGGCCAAAAACGCCATCCTCATCGTGGAGTTTGCCGCCCAGAACAGAAAAGCTGGCATGACTTCCATGGAGGCAGCCGTTGCAGCGGCCCAGCAGCGTTTCCGGGCCATCATCATGACAGCCCTGACCTTTATCATCGGAACCCTGCCTCTGGTTTTTGCAAGCGGTGCAGGTGCCGCCAGCCGTCAGGAAATCGGAACCGTTGTTGTGGGTGGCATGGTTCTGGCCAGCTCCCTGGCCCTGATCTTTGTGCCTCTGGTCTACAAGCTGGTGGACGACTGTGCTGGCTGGTTGAAAAAAGGAAAAAAAGGGCAGGGTGTATGAAAACGAAGACCCTGAAAGGAAATGGAATGAAAACCATACCATCAAAAATACTACTGCTTTTTATGGTGATGTTTCTGCCAGTGGCGGCTTCTGCCAGTCCCTACTGCCTTGAGCGCCTCATGGATGAAGCCCTCAACAACCGGGATATTCTCCGCATGTATGAAATCTCCCGCAAACAGGCAGAAAAGGGCGTTCAGGAACGCCGTGCCGCCTTTATGCCCGGTGTGGATGCCAGTTACACCGCCCATCGCTTAGAAGACAGCACCCTCTTTGAAAATGATGAAAACGCTTCCTGGAAGATTGCCGCACGATTAAACCTCTTTGCCGGTTTCGGAGACCGGAGTGCGCTGGATACGGCCAGACGCCAGGTGGAAGTACAGGAAGCCCTCATGGACGGTCTGCGTCAGGACATCCGCCTTGAAACGGCCCTTGCCTTTCTTGGTGTACATCAGGCTTTGGCCGAAAGGGAAGTGGCGGACAGCACCCGAAGGCTCTACGCCAAGGAATACGAACAGGCCGGAACCCGCCATGAAGTGGGTGTAATCCGCAGGGCCGACTATCTTAAAATTAAAGTGGTTCTGGATGATGCGCAGCAGGCGTGGACAAGGGCCGATGCCGCTGTAAACAAAGCCATCAACCAGCTTTCCCGCACAACGGGCATGGCCCTCAGCCCTTTGGATCTGGATTTTTCCGACTTTCAGGAGCTCCCCCTGCTGAAGGATTACAACCTTCTTTCAGAAAAAATGCAGGAAAGGCGGAGTGAGCTGAAAATTCTGGATCTCTCCAGCGCCATGGCAGAAGACAGCGTCGCCATGGCAAAAAGCGCCTATATGCCCAGAGCGGACCTCTCCCTCTCCCATGGTCAGTCCGCCGACAACTACAGCATTTCCGACAATGTGAAGGATGAAACCCGGCTCACCCTCTCTTTATCCGTCAATCTTTTTGACGGCATGAAAAAACCGGCTGTGCTCCAGAAAAGCCGCCTTGAAATCCGCCGCATTGCGCATGAAAGAAGGGAAACCCTGGACAGCCTGAATGTTCAGCTTAAAAATCTTCTGCTGGATGCGGAAGTTGCCGGAAAGAATCTTCAGGTAGCGGAAGCGGGTATGGATGAAGCCAGAGAGCACCTCAGGGTAACGGAATACAGCTACAGGGAAGGGGTGGCCACCACCACGGATCTTCTGGATGCCATTGCCTACCTTTCCAGAGCCTCGGCAAACCGCATCACAGCCCGCAGCACCTATCTGCAAACCACCTTCAGGATACGCCATCTGGTGGCGGAGCTTGGGGAATAAAAGCAGGGGTATTACATAAAAAAGCCCGGTAAAAGGAAAGACCTTTGCCGGGCTTTTTTTGCATGACATGCTAAAAAATCATACAGCTTTACCATCACGAAACAGCGAAGTTTTAAATGATAAAAAATCAGATCGATATAAAAATCATCTCCACCGACTTTCATGGCCACCTGCCGCCCGACAAAAGCAGCTGGTTGTTAAGCCTTATATTTGTGCAGCGGTGCGCTGCACGATTTCTCTATCGGGCCAGCAAGGGAAGAACTGACAGAGTACTTCCACGGAGACGATACTCTGGATCTTTCAGCAATATTCTTTTATCGTGGCAAAGGATGCACTGAGTACAAATATAAAGACTACGATGGGAGGCTTATCATCCATGAGGTTTTTGTGATGACGGAAGCTGTGCGCACGTTTTTTTCTCTTTTAGTCCGTAAAAGGGATACCTGGTGGTGCCAAAGGATTGCTGCTGCTTTGTATGGACTTAAATTTATGGCTTATCCAGATTGCACTGTAGAAAATACCTTAGATTTGAATATCTTACCGGGTTTTAGCATGCCTGAATTGCTCTGCTGCTACCTTGAAAAAAATCATTAAAACACAAGAGGGCTTTATGACGGAAAAGAAAAAACTCAAGGTTCTGATTGCCGATGATGAGGCCCATCTTCGGCTCATGTTCAAATCCATGGCCCTTTCCATGGGGGCCGAGGTGGCGGGTGAGGCCAAAAACGGGGCAGAAGCCATAGATCTGTTTCAGACCCACAGGCCCCATATCACACTCTTAGACATCAACATGCCCGTAAAAACAGGGGTTGATGCCTTAAAGGAGATTATGGAAGTCTCTCCGGACGCTCTGATCATCATGCTGACCTCCGTTGCAGACGTGAAAACCGTTGAAAAATGTCTGGAACTGGGTGCTTCAAACTATCTTTTAAAGGATACGCCCCTTGAAGAAATGAAAAAGCTGATCAAAGAAACCTGGGACGAGTACAAAAAAGCATGAGAAGGAGGGCTCTGTGACCGAAAAAAGCATTCAGAGAAATACCTATGATCTGAAGCAGATGATGGCCGAACTGGAAGAAGACCGCAGTTTTTTCAAGCCATCGGGAAATGTGAAGGTGAATCAGGATGATATCCGGAGTATGCTGCTTTTAAAAAAGAAAAAAGGAGCCCGCCGTGACACAGAAAACAAGGTTTCTGGACAGCCTGACAGCTGAAGGCATTCTCTCATCCGATGCAGCTGAGGAATATTCCAAAGCCCATGCACAGGCCTCTTTGGATCTTCTTGAGGCCCTGATGCAAAAAAATGTTGCCAAAAGGGATGTGCTGGCCAAACTCTGGGGAGACTCCATGAGAGTTTCCTATGTGAATCTTTCAAAAACCCTTTTTCAGAGCACAGCCGTCGAAAAACTCCCCGAGGCCTTTGCGAGAAAGCATCTTATTCTTCCCCTCTACGAGGGCCATGGCGTGGTGACGGTGGCCACGGCTTCGCCTCTCAACATCCATATCCTTGACGAGGCCACCCGGCTTGCGGGTTGTCAGCTCAGCCCGGTCTTTGCCCTTCCCGATGAAATTGTAAGCGCCATTGATGTGCAGTATCAGTCCGATGCTGCCCTAAACACGCAGCTTGCGGCCCTGTCGGAAAGCCCCCTTTTCAAAAACAGGGAAAGACTCAGCCTTGAGCAGGTGGAGGCTTTTTCCAAGGATCAGGCCATTGTCGCTTTTTCGAGAAATCTGCTGCTGCTTGCCTTAAAGGAAAGGGCCAGCGATATCCATCTGGACCCGCAGGAGCAGGAACTGTGCATCCGCTTCCGCATTGACGGGGTTCTTCAGGACAGGCTGAAACTGGACAAAACCCTTGCGGCCCCCTTAAGCTCGCGCCTCAAAATCATGGGCGGGCTGGATATCACGGAAAAACGCAGACCCCAGGATGGCAGGATCAGTCTTCCTTTAAGCAAACGGTCCGTGGATTTCAGAATGTCTTCCGTTCCTGCCATTTACGGGGAAAAAATCGTTCTCAGGGCCTTGGGCCAGCTTCAGGATGCGGAGGTTCCGGATCTTGAAAGTTTAAATTTCTCAAAGGCCAATTATCTGGGGCTAAAAAAAACCGCCGATGCACCCAACGGTATCTTTTTTGTAACAGGCCCCACGGGATCTGGAAAATCCACCACCCTTTTTTCCGTACTCAAATACCTGAACAGACCCGGCATCAATATCATGACCATAGAAGATCCCGTGGAATACCGGCTTCCCGGTCTGAATCAGGTGCAGGTGAACCATGCCATTGATTTTAGTTTTGCCTCTGCCCTGCGGGCCTTTCTCCGTCAGGATCCCGATGTCATTCTGGTGGGGGAAGTCCGCGATCTGGAGACGGCGAAAATTGCTTCCCAGGCGGCCCTGACAGGGCATCTGGTGCTGGCCACCCTGCATACCAACACGGCTCTGCAGGCCGTGACCCGGCTCATGGAAATCGGGGTGGAACCCTACCTTGTGGCCCCTTCCATTGTGGGTGTCATGGCCCAGCGTCTGGTACGGAAAATCTGCACCCACTGCAAGGAAGCCTACAGCCTTGAAAGGGAGGTGCTGGCAAGGTACTTCCACTGGGACGATACTCTGGATATTTCCGAAGTATTCTTTTATCGTGGCAAAGGATGCACGGAATGCAATGATACGGGCTACGGCGGGAGGCTTGCCATCCATGAGGTTTTTGTGATGACGGAAGCTGTGCGTGCCCTCATTGCCAAAGGGGCGTCCACCCTTGAAATCGATGAAGTGGCAAGGCAGGCGGGTTTTCAACCCATGCGCCATGATGGCATGAAAAAGGTGCTGGCGGGTCTAACCAGCCTTGATGAACTGGAACGGGTCACCATGGGAGATGTTTAACATGAAAACGGAATTTGCCCCGCCTGAAAGGGCCTCAGAGAAAAGTGTGGAAGAGCAGGTCGTTTCACTTCTGCATCATCCGTATATTGAAAAACTTTATGACAGTATCTCAGAAGGGCTTTTGATTCTGAACCCGGAACGGCAGATCGTCTATGCCAACGGGAGTTTTCTTAGCGCCTTAGGAGTAGATTTCAAAGCCATCAAAGGCCTGCGTCCCGGTGAGGCCATGGGCTGTATACATGCTTTTGAAACGGAAGGAGGCTGCGGCACAACGGAATTCTGCCGGGAATGTGGGGTTGCACAGGCCATTTTGTCTTCCCAGAAGGATATGCCGGATCTCAAGGAATGCCGGATTCTCCAGAAGGACTCCGGCGATGCCATGGATCTTCAGGTAAAAACCTCGCAGTTGCAGGTGGCTGGTATTGACTATACGGTTTATGCCGTAAGGGACATAAGCTCAGACAAACGCAGGCGTATTCTGGAAAAAATTTTCTTCCATGACATCATGAACACCGCCGTTGGGGTGCGGGGGCTTTCCGAGCTTCTTTCCGTATCCTCGCCGGAAACCCTGGATGAGTTCAGGAACATGATCTACAGCGGTGCGGCCAAGCTTGTGGATGAAATCCGCTCCCAACGGGATCTTGCCAATGCGGAAAACAATGATCTTCAGGTACAGCATGTAAAGATCCATTCTCTGGCTTTTTTAAATGAAGTTATTGATCTTTATCGGAGCCATGATGTGGGGCATGGAAAAGCTCTGCATCTTGATGATGAGTCGGAGGAATGGATGCTGGAAAGTGACAAGGGTCTGCTTTTCCGGGTGCTGGGCAATATGACAAAAAATGCCCTGGAAGCCTCACAGCCCGGTGATACAGTAACCTTGGGTTGCCGCAGGGAAGGGGACAAAATCCGTTTTTCTGTTCACAATCCTGCCTTCATGCCAAGGAACGTCCAGCTCCAGGTTTTCCAGCGTTCCTTCTCCACCAAGGGCGCAGGCAGGGGCCTTGGCACCTACAGCATCAAGCTCTTGTCTGAGCGCTATCTTGGGGGTGAGGTCTTTTTTACCTCATCGGAAAAAGATGGAACCTTTTTCTACGTTGCCTATCCACTTTTAAAGGATGCAGAAACTGCTAAAGCTGCCGTATAACAGACATATTCAGGTATTATAATTTCTGCAGCTTTGCTCCTTGGCCTTTGAAAATGCTGCTGAGCTGTTACCTCTTATGGCTGTATTTCAGCACAAGGAGATACATCGTTGAAATCATTCAATCCCTTTCAGGGCTTCCGGTATTTCCTGGAAAGACTTTTTGTGCGGGGCACCTTTTACCAGTTTCTGGTGATGGCTGCTGTGATTGGCATGGTATCCCTTGCCGGAGGTCTTCTGGTTTACGGATCAGGGGATCAGGATACAGGCCTTCTTGGTGAAATATGGTGGGCTTTTCTAAGGCTGTCAGATCCCGGTTATCTGGGGGACGATGAAGGTCTCTGGCGCAGAAGTGTTTCTACTGTACTGACGGTGGGTGGATATGTGCTTTTTCTTGGTGCACTGGTTGCAATTCTGACCCAATGGCTGGGAAGATATATGCGCTCTCTGGAAAAGGGTCTGACGCCGGTTCGCATGCGCCATCACATTGTGATTCTTGGTTGGACGGATCGTACCCTGCCCCTTATTCGGGAGCTGTGGCTGGCAGAAGGCCGGGTAAAGCGCTTTCTTTCACGCATGGGAGGGCCAGATCGCCTTCGCATTGTTGTGCTGGCAGAGGATCTGCAGCCGGAGCTGGCCGCAGAACTGCGCACAGACCCGGTTTGTAAAAAATACATCAATTCCATTATTCTGCGCTCCGGCTCTGCCTTAAACAATGAGCACCTGAACCGTGCCGCCTGTCTGCACGCCGCAGCCGTCCTTGTACCTGCCCGGACCTATGAATATACGGGTGGTGTATCTTCTGACGTTGAAATCATTAAAATTCTGCTGGCGCTGAACAGCCAGGCCAGCGAAGCAGGGCTTGCCCTGCCCTATGTTGTTACGGAAATTCAGGATACAAAAAAGGTTCTGATTGCCCGCCGTGCCTATCATGGCCCCCTGGAAGTTATTGACGGAAACAGCTTTGTCAGCCGTATGATGGTACAGAATCTGCGTAACCTAGGCTTATCTCTGGTATGCCTTGAGCTGTTCAACCATGGCATTGGCCAGAATCTCTATATCCACAGGAACTCCTTCTTTGACGGAAAGAAAGTGGGACAGATCCGCATGGGCTTCAGCCGGGCAACTTTCTGCGGTATTGTACGGAAATGTGAAAGCGCATTTACACCCTTTCTGAATCCACCGGCCAGCATGATCCTGCAAGGGGATGATGCTCTGGTGCTTCTGGCCAGAGATTATGAGAGCGCAAAAATATTTACCACTTCAGAACAACGGGAAGACCCTGAAATGGCAAGTCTTTCTGAAAGGAGTCTTCAGCCGGAACCACAGCAGCAATCTGTTCTTGTGGTGGGCTGGAGCCACAAGATTCCCGAGCTTCTGCGGGAGTTTTCTTCTTACACGGATACACTTTATGATATCCGTATTTTTTCTTCCCGGCCCGTTGAAGAACGGCTCCAGATTCTGAAAGAATCCGGATTTTCGGATCATGAAAATTTCTGCAGTCATCTTCTTGGTGAAGTGACCAGCGAAGAGGCCTGGCGTACTCTGGATCTCAGCAGCTATCACAGCATCCTGATGATAAGCAGTGACAGGCTCAGCTCCGGAGAAGAAGCCGATGCCAGAACCATGGCCGGATACCTGCAACTGGAGGCTTTGCTGAAAAACACGGATCACAGACCGCAGATTCTTCTGGAACTCTCCGACCCCAACAACAGACGCCTTCTGGGCTCCCGCAGGGGGGAAATGATGATCAGCCCGCTGCTTCTCAGCCATCTGCTGGTGCACGTTGCCCTGCGCAGGGAAATCCTTGCCGTTTTTCATGTACTTTTCCGTGCCAGCGGCCCGGAAATTACCTTCCGCAGCCTTGAACACTACGGCCTTCCAGCCGGACCTTATTCCTTTGATGCCCTCCGCAGACATGCCTGGAATCAGGGAGAAATTCTGCTGGGTCTTTTTTCAGGCGCAGAAAAGGAAGATTCTTCCGGAACCCTGATTTTGAATCCTGATCACAAGGTTGTTCTGCACTTAAAGCCCCATGACCGGCTGGTTGTTATAGGAACCCAATTGAAAATGATGAAGGGTGAATTATGCACCTGAAAAGATTTATCCTTTTTTTAATTATTCTGGTTTCATCTGTTCTCCATGCCCATGCCAATGAGGATGCTTCCCTTGAAGAACTTAAGCTTTCCCTGAAGGCTTCTCTGTATAACGAAAAAGAACTTTTTCAGGAACTTCAGGCAGAATACGAGCTTGAACAGAAACAGCATGCTGTTTTTCTTTCAGAAATAAGAGCTTACAGAATTCTTGCCTCATCCCAGCGCAATCTTCTGCTTTCTAAGCAGACCCGGCTGGCGGATCTTGAAAAAGCAAGGGCAGATCAGCAAAGGAGTCTCACATCACTGGATACTCAGCTTCTACGCATGCAGCGCCAGAAAGAACGCCTTGAAAATCTGCATCTTCAGGCAAAAAACCGCTGGAGTATTCTGCTGGAGCAGAAAGATGCCCTTGATGCAGAAGATAATTCAAATGCTCTTGTGCATGAATCTGCAGAGACCGTCAGGGCAATTTTGAATCTGTTGGAAAAAAGATCTGAAATAATAAAAGAAATGGAGGCTTTAAACAGTAAAAGAGAACAGGATACCATTGAGATACGGGAAGACATTATTTCCCTTACTCAGATTTTTCAGCAGGCCCTCAGGGAACGCAGATCCACAGAACTGTTCCAGAGACAGGAAGGTTTCCGCAGCTTTCTGGATCCGTCAACACCTCTGGCTCTTTTTGTTCAGATTCGGGACCATGCCCTGCGTCTGCTGCTGCCATCATTCTGGCTTACGGAAACAGCCCCTCTGTTTCAGGTCTCTCCCCCGGTTTTTTTTCGTTTTCTGTTGCTAAGCCTCTTCCTTTTTCCCCTTACCCTGAAAATCAGATCCTTTTTAAAAAGCAAAGAAAAGACATATCCACCCGGCTGGCGCAGTATTCTCCTTGAAATACTTCACAGTGCACTGCCCTTTTTTGTTGCGGCTGTTCTGATGGAAGCTTTCATACGCAGCCAGCCTGTTCTTTCTGCAGCTATGTTTTTCAGGTCTGTGGGAGTGCTGGTATGGTTTCTGACAGCTTACAGAATGATAACGGCCTTTATCAGCGCATGCCGTAAGGAAGGAAGCCCCGGTCCTACGGAAGAATTTCTCCTTTTTCTTCTGAACCTCACCCGCATCTCCGGTTTTTTTGTCCCGGTTTTTCTGATCTCCATATGGGTTTTTCCCGCAGACAGCCCTGTTCTTTTCATTGAAAGGCTTGTCATGGAAATAACTGTTCTGGTTCTTGTATACCGGTTCTGGTCCCGCAGCGATTACGGAAAGGACAGAACATCCCTGATCAGAACAGGTCTACATGTAACCAGTAAAATTATTGTCACAGGAGCGCCGGTTCTGGAGTTATTCGGGTACGGAAATCTGGTTCTATTATGGTTCAGGGGCTGGTCCCTTACCTTTATCACCTGCGCTGCTTTTCTGATCTTCTGCGCTGCTATACGGGAGTGGACACCTCCGGATGAACAATCTGCCATGGAAAATGAGGATAAGGAAAAAATCCGTTCCCGTTCCCTCAGGCGTCTTGGCATACAAAGCCTGCCCTTTGCCACAGCTCCACCCGGCATCATACTGATTGCCAGAGGCTGGGGGATAGAAGACGGTCTTCTTTTTTACCTTACGGCCATTCTGAAATATCCCCTTGTTTTCGGGAATATGGAGTTCAGCCTGCTGCGGCTGATACAGGCCTTCTCTGTCCTGCTGATAACCTATCTTGCAACCCGTCTCTCCCGCAGTTTCATTGAAAACCGTATTCTGAAGCAGAGCGGTATGGATCAGGGACTCAAGACTTCCATTCTCACCCTGGAAGGTTATGTCATATGGGGTATAGGTATCCTTTCCGCCCTCAATGTATTTGGCCTCAACACTACGGCACTGACCGTAGCCTTCGGTGCACTCGGTGTGGGGCTGGGTTTCGGCCTGCAGACCATTTTCAATAACTTTGTCAGCGGCATTATTCTTCTTTTTGAAAGACCCATACAGGTGGGAGATGTCATAGAAATTGATGGCATATGGGCCAAGGTTACCCGGATAAATGTGCGTTCCACCGTTGTCCAGACCTTTGACAATGCCTCCCTCATCATCCCCAATGCAAACTTCATCAGCGCACGGCTCACTAACTGGAGTTTCAATGATCTGCGTATCCGAAGAAATATAACTGTGGGCGTTTCCTATGGTTCCGATGTAAAAAAGGTGGAAAAAATTCTGCTGGAGATTGCAGGCAACACAAAGCATGTCCTGGTGCATCCCCAGCCGGATGTGCATTTTATGGATTTTGCCGACTCTGCACTGATTTTCAGGCTGCGCTTCTGGAGTACCATTGATAATTTTATGAGGGTGGAAACACAGATCCGATTCAGTATAACCGAGGATTTCAGAAAAGCAGGCATAGAGATACCCTTTCCCCAGCGGGATCTTCATATACGCTCGGACTTCCGTGATTTAAAAAATCCGTCCGAAAAAATCACAGATGTTTAAATGCTCCAGATTCATGCCCCAACAGGGGCTTTCTCCACAAAAAAATGTAGTTGTTCAAAATAGTTTATTTTGAAATTCCAATGCTGCAATTGCAGCAGCTTCGTACTGTTGCAAGGCACTTTGGCTATTTGCAAGTGACATTGCAATCGTTTCGGATCAGAGATTCGAAGGCCTGTGCGAAAGAAGCGGCAAACTGTCTGAGCCGCCACAAAGGCAGCGTACCAAGGCCTGCTATGGTAATCAAAAAGCTTATCCTGCCTGTGGCGGGGAGTTTTTGCCGCTTCCGCACAGGGCAAGAAGCTCCCGAATAAGATTGCGTCACAGGCAAATAGCCTGTGTGCCTGTGCATCTATCTGGAAGGTATGGTAGTTAAAAAATTGTGCTGAACCGTTACAAGAAAATAAAAATGCTGCCCTGTGGTTGTGCTGTTGGCTTTGTATCTATAAGCTTGGTTCCTGCAAATGGCTGTTCTGTTTTTTTATGACAGGAAAGCAAAGGGAACACAGGACCTTCTGTCCTGTAATAAGAAAGATAAGGAGAAAATACATGACCCTTTCCAGTGCCGAAAGACTGCGGCGCTTTTATGCCTGTTTTTCCGGAGAGGATCAGGTGCTTGTTCTCATAAATGCCGATCCCGATGCCATGTCCAGTGCCATGGCAGTGAAACGTCTGCTCTGGCGTAAGGTAGCAGGGGTTACCATCAGCCATATCAATGATATCCAGAGGCCGGACAACCAGTCCATGATCCGCCTTCTTGGTATTAAAATGATACATTTCAGGGATCTTCCCAACTGGCGTTATAACCGCATTGTTCTTGTGGATTCCCAGCCCGACCACCATGACTGCTTTGCCCTTTTCCGTCCCGATGTACTCATCGACCATCATCCCGAGTCCTGTGTTGTGGGGCGCTTCTGTGATGTCCGTCCCAAATACGGTGCTACGGCAAGCATGATGACGGAATATTTAAGGGCAGCCCGGATTATTCCATCATCAAAGCTGGCCACAGCCCTTTATTATGGCATTAAAACAGACACCGCAGATTTTGCCCGTAAAACTGTAATGGAAGATGTAAAGGCCTTTCAGTATCTTTTCCGCTACATCAATGTGCAGCTGGAAAGAAGGATAGAAAGTGCGGAAATTCCCCTTGGAACCCTGGATGTGCTTGAAAAGGCACTTAAATGCAGAATTATTAAGGGTAACAGGCTCTATGCCCATCTGGGAGAGGTTGTAAGTCCCGATGTCTGCGTACAGATGGCGGATTTTTTTATGCGGGTGGATGTGGTCAGCTGGACCATTATTTCCGGTATCTATGAAAAAAAGCTGATTATTATTTTCCGCAATGATGGTATCCGCAAGTCAGCTGGCATTGTGGCCACCGCAAGCTTTGGCAAAATTGGGTCCGCCGGAGGGCACAAAGGGGCCGCAAGGGCTGAAATCCCCCTTGAGGCTTTGGAAAAAAAGGTAGATGTGAAAAAAACACAGCAGGTTTCCAGGTGGATTCTCGACCATGTGGAAATGCGGACCGAGAAAAAATGCCGTTCTTCTGCTGTGACAGAAAAAGATGTTTCCGTCGGGGAAGTAAAATGAAAATCACCATTCTGGGTTCCGGAACCTGTGTGCCCCGCCTGGAAAGGGCCTGCAGCGCACTTCTTGTGGAAGCGGAAGGTGTAAATATTCTCATTGACTGCGGCCTTGGTACCATACACAGACTTCTTGAAGCAGGAAAAGACCCTTCTGATATAGATCTTCTTTTTCTCACCCATTTCCATCCCGATCATACGGGCGAGCTGGTATCTTTGCTTTTTTCAGGAAAATATGCGGGAAAATATGGTCGGAAAAAATCCCTTACCCTTGTCGCAGGAAAGGGGCTTTCGGATTTTTATCAAGGGCTCTGCGGAATTTATGGCGAATGGGTTGATTTAAGCGGTCTTCTCCGTATAAAGGAACTTTCACTGCCCGGAGACAGTCTTTGGGATTTTAACGGGCTAAAGCTTTCCTTTGCTCCGGCATGTCACAGACCGGAAAGCCTTGCCATTGGCGTGGAGAGCTGTGGCAGGAAGATGGTGTTTACCGGAGATACGGATGTCTGCCCGAATCTGGTTTCCTTTGCAAAAGGAGCCGAACTTTTTATCTGTGAGGCAGCCATGCCGGATGATATGAAGGTTCCCGGTCATCTCACGCCTTCTCTGGCAGGTGCCATGGCAGAAGAGGCCGGGGTCAGGCATCTGGTTCTTACCCATTTTTATCCTGAATGTGATGAAGTGGATATGGTGGCCACCGCCGGAAAGACCTTTCATGGTCCCGTTACCATGGCAGAAGATTTGATGGTGATGGATCTGTCTTCCGTTTGACAGGTTCTTTTGGCATATGGCACACAGGCCATTTGTTCATGACGCAATCCGGTACTCAAGCATGAAAAGGCTATATTATTTGTATCATAGGCTTAGGGCTTATGGCTTGAGTGCCGGAATCCGAAACGATTGCAATGTCACTCACAAAAGGCATGTGTACCTTGTGATACTCTGTGCGGTAATCCTGTAAACACTCACCGTTATCGAAAAATACGAATTTTATGGAGAGAGTTTCTTGTCCTATCCTGTTTTTCTTAACATAAAAGATCTGCCCTGCCTTGTGGTGGGAGGAGGCCGCGTGGGCCTTCGCAAGACCCTTGGCCTTGTGGATGCAGGTGCCAGGGTTAGGGTGATAGAACCGCGGCCTTCGGAAAATCTTCTGGAGATGGAAAAAAACGGACAGGTGCAGATAAAGGCAGCGGAGTTTGTTCCGGAAGATCTTGGGGGCATGCGCCTTGTCTTTGCCGCAACCCAGAAGGCCGAAGTCAACGCACTGGTGGCTCAGGAGGCCGGAAAGCTTGGAATCTGGTGCAATATCGCCGATGATCCTTCTGGCTCGGATTTTTTTCTGCCTGCTCTGGTAAAAAGAGGGGATCTAATGCTTGCCATCTCCACAGGGGGAAAAAGCCCGGCACTGGCCCGGAAACTGCGCATGGATCTTGAAAAAATCTTTGATGCTGCCTACCTTCCCTTTCTGGAACTGATGGGCAGGCTGAGGGAAATACTGCTGGCCGAAGGTCATGATCCCGAAGGGCACAGGGATCTTTTCCGCAGCCTTGTGGAAGGGCCCCTGCTGGAGTATATCCGTATGGAAGATATGGAAACCGTAGCCCTGCTTCTGGAACCCATTGCCGGAGCTGATGCCATGGCCCTTGCCGTATCCGTGATTAAAGAACATCCTGCCCGGAAAAGCCCTGAAAAAGGGGAATGTTTTCCGGAGAAAGAGGGTTCATGAGTATTCCTGTTGTCCTTTATACCCTGAGCACCTTCGGATATCTGATTTTCATACTGCAAAGAAATGAAGGCTGGCAGCGATGGGGCTTTGTGCTCTTATGCGCGGGCTTTCTCTCCCATGGAGCGGTGCTGGGATGGAAATGGTATGAGAAAGGCTTTCTGCCCATCTATGATCTTTCCGGCAACCTGTCTTTTTGCGCCTTTATTTTTGCAGGGGTTTTTATTGCTTTAAGACACCGCTATCACGTGAAAATACTGGGTATTTTTGTTGCCAGTGTAACCATGGGGCTGAGTCTGGCGGCATGGCTTGTGCCTTCTGCCTATGTTATGCCGGAAGAGGCCTATGTCAGTCCATGGGTGATTATACATGTGGCGGCCAGTTTTGCAGGCAATGCCGCCTTTACTCTGGCTTTTGCCGTGGGGGTTCTGTATCTGCTTCTGGAGCGGCGGATCAAGGAAAAGCGCAAAGATATTTTTTTCAGGCGTCTGCCATCCCTTGAACTGCTGGATAAAACAGGTCATGCCTGCATTGTTGCGGGTTTTTCCTTCATCACTCTGGGGCTTGCAACGGGTGTACTTTATGCCCGAAGCGTATGGGGTCATTTCTGGAGCTGGGATCCCAAAGAAGTCTGGTCCCTTGTGGTCTGGCTGGTTTATGCGGCTCTCCTCCATGGTCGTCTGTCTTCGGAGTGGCGGGGTCGGAAAGCCGCTAAAATGGCCATATTTGGTTTTCTTCTGGTACTTTTCACCTTTCTGGGGGTGAATTTTCTTTTTACGGGACACCATGAAGGTTTTACCCGCATAGGGTCATAGGCCCCTGCGGATGATGAATGATGCCCTGCAGGCATCGGGATGGGATGGCATGTCAAGACTTCCGGGTATTGTACTTTTGGGAATGAACCATAAAACCGCAGCCCTTGAGGTGCGGGAAAAGCTCTCTCTGAACACAGAAGAAGTGGCGTATCTGCTGCTTGCCCTGAAACAGAGCGAAGGCATTTCAGAAGCCATGATTCTTTCCACCTGCAACCGGGTGGAATTTCTTCTTGTGGCAGAGAATGTAAAAGATGCCCGTAATCGTGTTTTTTCTGAACTGGCGCTGCGCAAGAATCTGCAACCGGAGCTGTTTTCTCCCTGTTTTTATGCCCATGAGGGACTGGATGCAGTAAGACACCTTTTCCGGGTAGCGGCCAGTCTGGATTCCATGGTGCTGGGGGAACCTCAGATTCTGGGGCAGGTAAAACAGGCCTATCAGGGTTCCACAGGAGCCGGAGCTTCCGGACCCATCCTGAACCGTATGCTGCACAGGGCCTTTCAGGTAGCCAAACGTATCCGGACTGAAACGGGCATAGGCGATCATGCCGTGTCCATAAGTTATGCGGCCATTGAACTGGCAAGGAAGATATTCGGTTCTCTGGAAGGCCGGAAGGCAATGCTGCTGGGTGCCGGAGAAATGGCGGAGCTGGCCGTAGAACATCTGCTGAGACATAAAATCAGCGGGATTCTTGTGGCCAACCGGACCTTTGAGCGGGGTCTGGCTCTTGCCCGGCGTTTTGATGGCGAAGCCATCCGCTTTGAGGATGTCTTTGAAAACCTCGGAGACGTGGATATAGTCATCAGTTCCACAGGCGCACCGGATTATGTGATCCGGAAATCCGATGTCCGTCCCCTGATGCGCAAAAGACAGAACCGCTCCCTCTTTTTCATCGACATTGCCGTACCCAGAGATGTGGATCCGGCCATCAACACCCTGGATAACGCCTATGTTTATGACATTGATGACCTGCAGGGGGTTGTGGATGACAATCTGAATGAACGTAAACAGGAAGCAGGCCGGGCCGAAGGCATTATTGAAGAAGCGGTACTGCGTTTTGCAGACTGGGTGGAAGGACTGGCACTTGTACCCACCATCAAAGAACTGAGAACCAAGGTGGAGACCATCCTTGAAGATGAACTGAAGCGCACCCTGGGAGATGACTGGCTCAGACAAGGGGAAAATCCGGAAGCGCTGGAGCGTATGGTGGAGGCCATGGTAACCAAGGTTCTGCATGATCCCATTGCCCTTTTAAAAAGTGGAGGAATGCACGGCCACAGGGACCGGTACCTCGGATGGATACGCCTTCTTTTCAATATGGACCCGGTGGAAAACCCTATCAATTCTGAACAGATACCCAGAATGACACCCTGCATGAGAAAAAGGGAAAAGGGTGAAATGGACTGTACAGGACAGGCGGAATGTCCGGGCCAATCCGGAGAAAACGGAGACATCTGGCGGCTTTGCTGCGGTCGCGAAAAAACAGGCAGGTGTGAGTAAAAAAAAAGAAAGACCTTTACATAAAAAAAGCCATTGTGGTATGCAGTCATACTTTTTTACGGGTAAGTTTTTTTTAGCTGTATTACCCGTTGTATGACCTGCGTTTCGCCAGCGGGATGCGGTTCGGTTCAAAACCGATATGATATGTAAGGGGGGTGCCCATGGATAAAGAACAGATTGAGTTTTTTAGAACATATCTTGTCACACAACTGGATGAACTGATTCATCAGGCTGGTGATACCGTCAGTGGTATGACAGCCTCTACGGAAAGTTTTCCTGATCCCACAGACAGGGCTTCCCATGAATCCAACCGTAATTTTGAGCTGCGCATCCGGGATCGGGAACATAAGCTGATAAAAAAAATAAAGCAGGCCCTGGATCGCATTGATAACGGAACCTTTGGTTTTTGTGAGAGCTGCGGCGAAGATATTTCCTTTGAACGGCTCAAGGCCCGGCCTGTAACTACCCAGTGCATTGATTGTAAAACAAACTCGGAAAAAATGGAAAAGGCCCTTGGGCTGTAAGTCCATGCAGGCGGCTGTGGATTTGCATACCCACAGTACAGCTTCCGATGGCACAAAATCTCCTCTGGAACTTGTGCGGGAGGCAGAGGCAATAGGGCTGGGTGCCCTTGCCATCACAGACCACGATACAATGGCCGGCGTCCTGGAAGTTCTGGATGCCGGTTTTTCTTTTGATATTAATTTTCTGACGGGACTGGAAATTTCAGCCCGACCGCCCGATGATTTCAACAGAGGAGATGAACTGCACATCCTCGGCTATGGGATGGACCCGGGAGACCCTGGAATTGCAGTTCTTCTGGACAGACTGCAGGATGCAAGGAGGACAAGGAATCCCTTAATGATCCGGAGGCTGCAGGCCATGGGGATGGATATTAGCCTTGATGAGGTGGCGGCAAAGGCCCATGGCGGACTTGTGGGCCGTCCCCATATGGCAAAAGTTCTTATGGAAAAAGGGCTGGTTTCCGATATGGATACAGCCTTTATGCGCTACCTTGGCAAGGGCTGTCCTGCATATATTGAAAAATACAGGGAGCCATGGGAAGATGCCATTGCAGCCATCCGAAGGGCCGGAGGCATTGCCGTACTGGCCCATCCCGGCCTTATACCGGGTATAGGATCAAGGGGATTGCGTCTTCTTCTGGGTATGATGAAGGAGGCTGGTCTTGGAGGAGTTGAAACATACTATCCAAAACATGATGCCCAGATGGTATCCACCCTGAAAGGTCTGGCATCGGAGCTGGATCTTCTTCTTACGGGAGGATCGGACTATCACGGAGATTTTAAAGATGATATTTCCATAGGTACCGGAGCCGGAGATCTTTTTGTGCCCTATGGCGTTTATACGGAACTGTTGAACAGACTTGAAAAAGGTTGAAGCGTAAGATGATTTTTTGGCAGGATGGGTTTAGCAAATCGGACAGCTGATGTCGGATATGCTAAGCCAGCCCTTCCGGAATCCTATCCGCTGCCCTCATTTTATCCGGGATGAAACCCGCTTTTCTTACACCTGATATTACAATGGATAATCTTACAATGCCCGATTTCCCTTCCATGGCTGACCTTGAGAAGGCCATGAATTATTGTTTTAAAAATCTTCAGATACTGGAAAATGCCCTGTGTCATTCTTCCTATGTTAATGAACAGGCCCTTGTATTAAAAAACAATGAACGCCTTGAATTCCTGGGAGATGCCGTTCTAAGCCTGGTCATAGGCCACCTTCTGATGGAGCATTTCAGAGAGATGCGGGAAGGGGATCTTTCCCGCATACGCGCAAGCCTTGTGAATGAACGCCAGCTGGCTTCCGTGGCAAGGAAGCTGAATCTTGGCAACCATATGCGCCTTGGCCGGGGTGAAGAACAGACCAATGGCAGAAACAAGGATTCCATTCTGGCTGATGCCTTTGAGGCCCTTGTGGCCGCAGTCTACAGGGACGGCGGTTTTGATGCAGTTTTTGGCTTTGTTTCCCTTTGCTTTATTCCCATTATCCGGGATATGGATGTGGAAGAAAGCATCAACGATGCCAAAAGCCGTCTTCAGGAAGAAATACAGATGCGCTATAAAACCACCCCCTCCTACAGAATTGTAGGAGAGGAAGGCCCGGATCATGATAAGGTTTTCCATGTGGAAGTATCTGCTGAAAAAATCTGTGCAAGAGGATCTGGGAAAAGCAAGAAAATTGCTGAACAGGACGCTGCCAGAAAAGCCCTTGGAATGCTGAAAAAACATTAATTTTTAATAACTGCAAGTTGTTTCAGGATAAAGTACAGCTATGGGTTGCTGCTATTTTGTATATCTGTCATTCCATATTACAAGACCGGAGATCCGGATTTATAAAAAGACTGGCTCCCCAAAGAAAGGTATATGCTATGATTGAAAGTCGGTACCTCAAGGATAACATTGAAAATATTCAGAAACTTATGCAGATTCCAGCCCTGCGCAATTTTGAGGTGCGCAGCCTTTCAAAACTCCTGCGTCTGAGCAAAATCCGGGAGTACGCAGACGGTGAGTTTATTATTCGTGACGGAGATGAGGATACCTGGCTTTATTTTCTGCTTGGGGGAAGTGTCCGCATAGAAAAAAACGGCCATGAAATTTCCACCATACATAAAATGGGGGAAATTTTCGGTGAAATGCGCCTCATAGATAAAAGGGCCCGCAGTGCCGATGTGGTGGCTGCTGGAACAGCAATCTGCCTTGCCGTGGATACCAGCGCTAAAAATCAGATGGCAGGGGAAGATGACAGTGACGCCCAGATGGATTTTCTTCTTCTGCTCTATAAGATTTTTGCAGAATATCTTTCCGCCCGCCTGCGTCTGGCCAATGAGGAACTTGTAAGGGCAAAAGAAGAAACAGAAAACCTGAAAAACCTTGTGGACACAAAAAAATGAAACAGAATACCGTTGCTTTTCAGCCCCATGCCACCAATCTTTTTTTTCATATCCTCACAGCCTGCAACCTGAAGTGCCGTCATTGTTACATCCGTAAGGATCAGCATGGAAACCGGACCCTTTCCATGGAAAGCATTGAAAGCTGGCTTGCTCTTTTTGCCGAGAGACAAAAAACAGCCAACGTTATTTTTCTGGGAGGAGAACCAACCCTGCATCCGGAACTGAGCCGTGCCGTAAAAACTGCAAAAAGAATGGGCTACGCCTCTGTCACCATAGATACCAATGGCTATCTTTTTCACGATATTCTGGAAAAAGTAAGTCCTGAAGAAGTGGATTTTTTCAGTTTCAGCTTAGATGGTGCCACCGCCCCTGTCTGTGATGCCATACGGGGTCAAGGGGTTTTTGAGATCTGTACAAAAAATGCCAGAAAAGCTGCTGAAAAAGGTTTTGCCACCAGCCTCATCTACACGGTGAGCGAAGAAAATATCCATGAACTGGAAAAAATGCCCCTTCTTCTCAAAGACCTTGGAATTTCCCGTTTTTTTATTCAGGTTCTTGGCATGCGAGGCAATTCCCTTCAGGATCCCGGCCAGAAACAGGTAAACCGGCATACCTGGACCTCTCTGGTGCCTGAGGTGGCAAAGGAAGTCGCCTCCCTTGGTATCGGCGTTACCTGGCCAAAGGTGTTTCTCGGGCCTGAAGATCCCTTTGAATGTGCAGGCCTTGTAGCGGATAATTTTTTTGTTTTTCCCAACGGACGGGTCTACCGATGCCCCCTCTGTGAGGATTATCCCATCCATGCCTTTGAAATAAAGGAAAACAGACTCATTGAAAGCCCCCCCCTCCATGAAGGACATTTTTTTGAGCTGAATATCCCGGAAGGCTGTGTCATGAACCGCCTTGTGCAGCCGGGAAACCTTGAATATGAAAAAGAAGGTAAACCTTCCTGCCGCATTGCCTGCTGTCTCTTAAAGGAAGAAATCCTGCCATAATCTTTCCGGGGCTTTATAAGAAAGGCCCCGGAATACATCCATAGTGTTTTTTCATCAAATGCCGCCAGATTTTCGGCCCACGAAAAAACATCTATTAATACCAAAAAACCTTGACAAAGCCCTCCTGGCAAATTAGTTTCTTGAACGTGTTTGTCTTGGGCAAAAATAAAAACTGCCCGAATGAACTTCTTTGGCTTACAAAAAAAGCCCTGTAAAATGTGGGTCCGGCCAAAAAACATGCAGCCTGTCTTCGGCTTCCGAAAATTATAAGGAGAAGACCAAATGTTCTACCGCATGCGCAGAAAAAAGAACAAAAACTGCAGTACATGCAGCATCAGTCATTCTGATAATGTTGTCTGTCCCCCTGACTGCAAGGTTCTTACAGAGGTGGGAAAGGGATGCCGCTGCCGCATAAGGGGACATCAGTCCGTTGGTGCCGTACGTCAGCGCCTTATGGATCTTGGTTTTGTTCCCAACATGGAAGTGGAGATGGTGCGCTGTGCCACCCTGGGAGATCCCCTGGAATTGCGGGTGGGGGATTATTATGTGACCCTGCGAAAGCGGGAAGCAGCCCTTATTGAGGTGGAAAATATTTAGTTTCTGTTTTCTGACGGTTTACAGTCAGAATTTTTTATAAAGCTTAAGGCAACCCTCTCAAAAGGTCAGTATGTCATCCACAGCAAGCAACATCATAATTGGTCTGGCCGGTCAGCAGAATGCCGGTAAGTCCACCACATTCAATATGCTTACCGGGGCCAATCAGCACATAGCCAATTATCCCGGTGTAACTGTGGATAAAAAGGTGGGCAGCTACAAGGACAAAGAGGGCAGGGTGGAGGTTGTGGATTTGCCTGGCACCTACAGCCTGACCTCCTTTTCCCTTGAAGAGCGGGTTGCCAGGGACTTTCTGCTGCAGGAAAAACCCGAAGCCATAGTCAATGTCATTGATGCATCCAGTCTGCGCAGGGGCCTTTACTTTACCTTTCAGGTACTGGAAATGAATTTTCCCGTGGTCATGGCCCTTAATATGGTGGATGTGGCCGAAGCCAATGGCCAGCGGGTAGATGCCATGAAGCTGTCCGCCAGACTGGGGATTCCCGTGGTGCCCACGGTTGGACGCAAGGGCAAAGGCCGCAATGAACTGAGGCAGGCCATACGGGAGACGGCAAAAACCACCAAAAACGCAGAAAAACTTCGTATTCATTACGACTCTCTGGAAAATTCCATAGAGGAAATCCATAGCCTTCTGGGGGCATCCCTTGCCCTGGAGCGTATGGTTCCTTTGCGCTGGCTGACGGTAAAGCTTCTGGAAAAGGATGCGGAAGCCATAAGGCTGCTGGAAAAATTCCATGAAAATTCTGAACTTGTGCTGGAAAAAGTGAACAGCGCCATTGATTCTTTCTTTGAAAAAGAGGGAGTTTCACCAGCGGATCACATTGTGGCCTGCAGGGACAAGCTGGCCGTATCCATTGTGGATGAATGCGTAGAATTCACAGAAAGAGGTAGAGTTCGTAAATCAGAAAAAATAGACCGTATTCTTCTGCACAGGGGCTTTGCACCATTTTTTCTGGTTTTCACCGTCTACATGATCTACGAGCTTTCCATTGTGCAGGGATACAAACTGACGGCCATCACCTGGCCTGCCCTGGCATGGGTCCGGGGAGCTCTGGCAGGATTTCTTCCTGATCCCGGTATGCTCAGCGACACCATTATACGATCTCTGCCCCTCTGGATGATGGACAGTGTGAACACCCTTTTAAACTATGTTCCCATTTTTCTGATTCTTTTTGCCCTGATCGCCATACTGGAAGATTCCGGTTACATGGCCCGTATTGCCTTTATTCTGGACAGGATTTTTCAGAGTTTCGGGCTCCACGGTCAGTCCACACTTCCCTTTATTCTGGGTGGCGTTTTCACAGGAGGCTGTGCCGTACCCGGCATAATGGCCACCAAGGGCATTCCCGATGAGCGCTCCCGCATGGCCACCATTCTCACCGTGCCCTATATGAACTGTCTGGCAAAAATTCCCCTTTATGCCCTTCTGGTGAATATCTATTTTGCGGCATATCAGTCCTGGGTCATGCTTTTTATTTCCACCATCACCATCATCATGGCCATGATTGTGGCAAAGCTCCTTACTATGACCATACTGAGGGGGCAGGAGACAGCTCCCTTTGTCATGGAAATGCCAAACTACCATCTGCCTACAATTACAGGCGTGCTGCGAAGGGCCTTTGACCGCACCTGGGAGTACATTAAAAAAGTCGGAACCATTGTCATTGCAGTTGCGGTGGTGGTTTATGTGCTGCTGCAGTTTCCGGGTCTTCCCGAAGAGCGCATGACTGAATATGAGGGACAAATGACGGCAGCACTGGCGGATTTTCAGGAAGCTGTCCAGGGTACGGAGTTTGCCCCATTGCTGGAAAAAGAAAGTCAGGTACTTAGCCTTCTCAATACAGCCAATACCTACAGGGATGCCAAGATGGCAGCCTCCAGCCAGGAAGCATCCACAGCCGTGGATCTGCGTTACGAAGAAAAACATCCGGAGATTTTTCCTCTGCTCCGTCCCAGAAGCAGGGAAGCACGGACCATCAACCGGGCCATGCGTGACCTTTCCGCAGAACGGGCTGACCTCAGGGCAGCCATACGGGAAGACACAATTGTGTACAGCTACTTTGGCAGGCTTGGCAGGGCACTGGAACCAGTTACCCAGTTTGCAGGCTTTGACTGGAAAATCAATGTGGCTCTGATAAGCTCCTTTGCAGCAAGGGAGTCCAGCGTTGCCACCCTTGGCGTTCTTTTTCAAGATGGTGCCGATGAAAATATCTCCCTTGAGGAACGCATGGACAGGGAAGCAAAGAATTTCGGCAGTACCCCCCTCCATGCCCTTGCCCTGATTATTTTCTTTGCCCTGTATCCACCATGCCTTGCCGCCACCATCATGATCAAGGTGCAGACTGGTTCCTATAAATGGATGGTTTTTGCCATTGTTTTTCCCACGGCTTTTGGTCTTGCCATGGCAAGTGCAGTCTTTACCATCGGCTCGGCTCTCTCTTTAAGCGGTATACAGGCCATGGCAGGATTTTATTTCATAGCCCTTGCCACAGCCATAGGTCTTTCCTTTGTAAAGGACCCTGCATGGAAGGCTGAACAGCTTGAAAGAGCTGCCAAAACAGGAGGTCTCTAGCCATGTTTCTGGAATACTTTATTCTCACAGTTATTGTAGCCTGGGCTGTGTTTTATCTCTGGCATCTTTTTTTCAGAAAAAAGGGCTGCTCCTGTGACTCCTGTCCTTCCGCACAGAATGCTTCATGCACAGCGGAAAAACTGGGAATCATCTGTCCGGAAAAAAATACGGATCAGGAAAAAGCAGACGAATCTGAGGGGAAAAATATGGATAAAAATTAAAAGATTATAGTTTCTGTAAGGAAATGCTAATGCTGCGGCCTGTTTCTTTGGCATGCGGAAAGAAATAAGACATGACAATGCTATTTTGAATTTCAATAAACTCTATGGAGGTTTTTATGAAGTTTGCAAAGTTTCTTGCAGTACCTATGGTAATTGGTTTTATGACCCTGCCCCTGACGGCTATGGCCCATACCCCTCTTTTTTCCTGCTTTGATAACGCAGACGGAACTATTTACTGCGAAGGTGGATTTTCCGATGGTTCCACAGCAGCAGGGGTCCCTGTCATAGTAAAAAACGGAAAGGGTGAAGAAATTCAACGGCTGGTCTTGTCCCGTACCAGTGATGTTGAATTTGAAAAACCCAAGGGAAACTATTCTGTAACCTTTGACGGCGGTGAAGGGCACAGCATTGAAATTCCCGGCTCACAGATTTTTGAGTAATGTGTTCACCATGTCTGCGTCCATAATGCCGCAGCCATTTTTATTACCCCCTAATTTTTTAAACCGATAAATCAGAAGGACGACAGATGAAAAAAGGATTTATACTTGCCGGCCTGATCACCCTTTTCTCTGCAGCATCCGCCCTTGCCCACTTCCAGATGATTTACACTCCCCAGAGTGCTCTGGAAACGGGAGGGGAGTTGAATCTTAAACTGGTGTTTACCCATCCCTTTGATGCGGATCACACCATGGACATGGAGCCTGTGCAGGAATTTTATGTGATTCATCAGAGGGGAGAAGAAGGAGAAGCACGGAAAACAGACCTTAAAGAGTTTCTCCATGAAATATCCTGGAAAAGTCTCGGAAATGAAGGCAAAGCCTATGAAGCAAAAATTCCTTCCCGGGTAATGCGCTCCATGGGAGACTATGTCTTTGTTCTTGTTCCTTCTCCCTACCTTGAAGGCGATGACGAGTATATTCAGCAGTACACCAAAATGATCATGAATGTTGGTGGAGTTCCCGGCAACTGGCACGAGCCCGTAGGCCTTCCCGTTGAAATTGTTCCCCTTGACAAGCCCTATGCCAACTGGACAGGTGGAGTTTTCCGTGGTGTGGTTATGGCCAATGGAGAGCCGGTTCCCCATGCACAACTGGAAATTGAGTATCTGAACCATGAGCCGGATATGCGGAGAAATGCTTTTAAAAAGCGCCCCGGAATCAAGGCTCCCCATCCGGCATTTGAAGCCATGGGTATTCGGGCCAACGCCAACGGTGAATTCACCATAGGCCTTCCCAAGGCAGGCTGGTGGGGCATTGCTGTGCCGGACCTCATTGAGACCGAATACAATGATATTGATATGGTAAAAGAAGCTGTCCTCTGGATTCAGGTGACAGATATCAAATAATCATTTAGAGTAAACGATATTCTTTTACATACAGGGCAGCCAGATCAGGTCTGCCCTGTATGCGTTCTGCCATTTCTTTTCTCAGGGGAAAAGTCATGAAAAAAAAATTTGCCGTCCGCCATGATATTCCAGGTCGTCTTCGTATTCGTGCCCTGTCACTCCGGCAGACAGAGACGGAAAAGAAGCTGAAGGAAAGATCGGAAAACCTGGAAGGGCTTCTCTGGCTTCGCATCAATCCCGGATGCGCCAGCCTTGTTCTGTTTTATGATAAAAACAAGCTGTCCAGAGAGGATCTTCTTGAATTTCTGAACCATTTTTTTGGCATGGATGGAGTAACTCCCCTTAAAAATCCGGCGGATGATAATCCAGAATGTGTATGCGTGGAAGAACATGCCGTTCGTAAGGCATTCAGCCGCTTTGCCGCCATATCCGTGGTAATGGGAGGAGTGCTTCTGCGCAATGCCATTTTTAAAACAGCTACCCTGCAGACCGCCTTCAGCCCTCTGGGGATTGTCACCTTTGCCCTAACAGCACCTCTTATAAGGTCCGCCCTGAAACGCAGCCGTGAGCGAAAGTTTACTCTGGACGGATTCCTTGCCGCAGGAAGCACGGCAGCCATTGCTGCGGGCGAGGCCATGACAGCTCTGGAAATTCTATGGATCAATTCCGGAGCGGAACTTCTTTCCGCATGGATAGCTGAACGATCACGGAAAAGCATTGCTTCCATTCTGGATATCACCTCCCATCATACCTTTGTTCTGATAGACGGCGTGGAGGTGGAGCGCCATGTATCGGAGCTGGAGGTGGGCGATATTGTTGTACTGCATACAGGCGAAAAGATTTCCGTGGATGGCGTCATCGTCCATGGTCAGGCACTGGTCAATGAGGCTCCCATCACAGGCAGAGATGAGCAGGTACACAGGAAAGAAGGTGATACAGTCCATGCAGGCACCTTTGTACGTCAGGGGGTTATTCAGGTAAGGGCTGAATTTGTGGGGGACAGCACCTACCTTGCAAGGGTTATGCATAAGGTGGAATGCGCATTGGAAAGCAGGGCTCCCATAGAAGGTGTTGCGGACAGACTGGCAGGCAATCTGGTGAAGGTGGGTCTGGGGGTGACGGCCGTCACCTTTATCACCACGGGCAGTGCATGGCGGGCCTTTACCGTGCTTTTGGTTATGGCCTGTCCCTGCGCCACCGTGCTGGCCGCATCCACGGCCATCAGTGCGGCCATCAGTGCGGCTGCAAAAAGTCGCATCCTCGTCAAAGGCGGGCGTTATATGGAAGAAGTCGGGAAATGCGATCTGGTCTTTTTTGATAAAACCGGCACCCTCACCACAACAGAACCCGTACTGCAGGAGGTAATCACCCTTCCCGGCATTGAAGAGGATGAACTTCTGACCCTTGCCTGTTCCACGGAAACCCACAACCATCACCCTCTGGCCCAGGCTGTGGTGGCCGAAGCCCGGCGCAGGGGCCTCTCCTCCCTTCCCCATGAAGTCTGCGAGTATTATCTGGGCATGGGCATGAGAGCTGTGATCAATGGGCGCGAAATGCTGGTGGGTAATGCCAAACTCCTAAACATGTTTGATGCCCATAACAGCCAGCTTACAGCAGAATTTGACCGCATGAGCAGCAAGGGACTTACGGTGCTGCATGTATTCCAGGACAAAAAACCATTAGGCCTCATGGGTTTTGCATCCCAGGTGAGGCCTGAGGCACGCCAGGTGCTGAATCGCCTCCGGGCCATGGGGGTGCGTCGCATTGTGCTCATCACCGGAGATGAGGAAAACAGCGCAAGGCAACTGGCAGAAAGTCTCGGCATAGAAGAATACCACGCCTCACTCATGCCCGAAGAAAAAGCTCTGATTGTAGAGAAAGCCATGGCGGAGTCTTGGAAAACCATGGTGGTGGGGGATGGCATCAATGATGCTCTGGCCCTGACCGCCGCGGATGTGGGTGTTGCCATAGGAACCGCCGGATCTGAGGTTGCTGTGGAAGCAGCAGACATTGCGCTGGCTTCAGATGATCTGGATGCCCTGGCCGATGTTTACGGGCTAAGTCAGCAGACCCTTGGCATTGTGCGACAAAACTTCTGGATAGCCACAGGTTCCAACCTTGTGGGGGTCAGCCTCGGAGCTCTGGGACTTCTGTCTCCTGTAGCCGCAGGCCTTGTACATATGGGCCATAGCCTTGGGGTTCTTGCCAACTCATCGAGACTACTGGCTTTCCATAAAAATGATGCTCAAAAATCTTGCAATGCATCAGAAAACTATTAATACTCAAAAATGCCCATAAAAAACAGTATTTCACAACTCCCCATTCCTTTCAATGTCAGATAGTCCGTTTCAGGTGTCAAATTAAAGGCCGGATTCCTTTGTTCCAATGTTCCAACCCTCATTAAAGCAAGGAGAAGAACAGATGAGTCATCACAACAGCAGCAAGGGCGGGGTTTATCCTCCTCCGTCCCAGCCACAGCCACCATCCGGCAGTTCAGGACAGGGGCATGGTCATTTAACAGAACATGCCACTGGCCAGATTTCCGATGTGGGCATGCAGGGTGCAGCCATGGCAGCCGGCTCTGCCCAGCCCGGCCCGGATATGGGCCAGCCCCACTACGCTTCACAGCTTCCCGGAGCAAATCCCTATCAGGGGGCACCCATGGCACCGGATGAAACCCAGGCCGGTTATGCCTGGGGAGAAGGCGGTAATCCGGATATGGCGGCTTCTGTAGATTCCACGGGTGGGGAAAAGCAGGGTGGATATGGTAAGCAGACGGATAAGGCAGCAGATGGAACTGGCTGTGCCGATGCTGCTGCAGCACAACCAGCCCCTTCTGTAGCCCATGCTCCCCAGGACTATCCCATGCCGGGGCAGCAGCCTCCCCAGTTTGCACCTCAGGGCTATCCCATGCCGGGTCAGCAGCCTCCACAGTTTGCACCCCAGGGTTATCCCATGCCGGGTCAACAGCCTCCCCAGTTTGCACCTCAGGGYTATCCCATGCCGGGGCAGCAGCCTCCCCAGTTTGCACCYCAGGGCTATCCCATGCCGGGTCAGCAGCCTCCMCAGTTTGCACCYCAGGGTTATCCCATGCCGGGTCAGCAGCCTCCCCAGTTTGCACCTCAGGGCTATCCCATGCCGGGTCAGGCTCCTCAATTTGCACCCCAGGGTCAGCCCATGCCTAGGCAGGCTCCTCAATTTGCACCACAGGGATATCCCATGCCGGGACAGCCTCCTAAATTTGCACCCCAGGGATATCCCATGCCGGGTCAGCCTCCTAAATTTGCACCCCAGGGCTATCCCATGCCGGGTCAGCCTCCTAAGTTTGCTCCCCAGGGATATCCCATGCCAGGCCAGACTCCCCAAGAAGCCCCTCCTCAGGCCGAAGAGGCATCCTGCGGTCAGGGTACAAAGGAAAGCCCCGGAACCAGCCCTTCTGAAAAATCCGGACATGCGGGAGGATGCTGCAAGGGTTCCTCTGCCACATCTTCTTCCCACGCCATGCCGGGTTATGCACCTCCCTATCCCAACGGGGCACCCTTTTACGGGCCGCCTCCGGGAACAGCCCACGCAGGTCAGATGCCCAACCCTCAGGATATGGCCATGCACTATGGTCATCTTTATGGCCTGATCCGTGACGCAGCCAATGGACAGCCGGATATCTCTGGCTTCATGAATTTCTTCCAGACCGTGAGTTCAGACTTCTGGAAAGGGGCCCTGGTCGGTACGGGTATCACCCTTCTTTTCACAACGGATGCGCCAAAAGCCATGCTGGCAAAGGGCTTGGCCGGACTCTCCGGTGCCGCAGCTTCAGCAGAACAAACTTCATCTGAAAACAATACCCAGCCAAAAGAGGAGGCCGACCTATGAGCCGCATGGATATGCAGAACACAAACCCGACCAGCCTGCACATCGGTGTTGCGCCCAGAGCCTCCCTGGCCATGGGTGCTGCAGGAGCCCTTGTGGGAGGCAGCATCGCCACAGCAAAAAACATCCGAAGGGTAAAGGAGGATGAAATAACAAAGGAAGCAGCTGTCAAGGATGTGCTTAAGGAAAGTGCCACCACGGGTATAGCAACGGCCATTGGAACAGCAGCCGTGAGTGCGGTGGGGCTTCGGGGCACCCTTTCTCTCCTGGGGCTTCTTTCCGTAACCATTGGTGTAAAATACCTTGCTGACAAGGCTGTATCCGACAAAAAGGCCTGATTCCTTACATAAAACGGGACAACATGGGGGCTTCTTAAGAAATACAGCCCTGTCCCTTTCTGATCCATATATGAACAGGAGAACAATATGAGCCATAATAATACGCCCTACTATTACTACCCCCAGACAGGCTATAATTACGCTCCCCAGGAATATAATACCGCTTATTCCTATGGATATCAGGCTGACCCCAATGAGTATCTCGTACATTCCGATGGCCAGGCTTATTATCCACCCCAGGCACCGGGCAGCTATGAAAGCTGGGTGGATTTCCGCAATTCCGGCTATCTTAAAGGCTTTGTGGTGGGGGCTGCTGCCGCCCTTGTACTGACCAACCCAACCATACAGAAGGCCCTTGTGGGCGGTGTGGTGAAAATATGGTCTGCTGTACAGGGCGGAGTAGAGGAAGTTAAGGAACAGATTCATGATATCCGGGCTGAAATGAGCCAGAAGGAATCCTGATTATTTGATCATTATAATGAAATGAGAACAAAGGATTCCCGTAGGGGCGGGCAGGCACAGGTGCCTGCCCCTACAGCTCAATCCATCAACCCTTTTTATTATCAGAGGGTTATCGTTCAAGGGCAGGGAATCATTTTGAGCAGACTATAGGAGGCAGCCATGAATCCCATGGAATGTCAGGGGAGAAGCACAGCAGGGAAGGTATCCCGTGCTGGGGAAATCCGTAAGAAAAGGGACAGGGTGAAGCTGGGGCTGGCCCTCTGTCTGGGAGCAACAGTAGTCACGGGTCTGGTAAATTCAAAAAACTCCCGTCGTCTTCATGTGGCTGCCGGTGCTGCGCTGGTGGGCTTAAGTGCCTGGCATCATCTTCTCTACACCCCGAAAAAGAAAAAATCCCCATGAGTCGAATCCGATATATGCCAGACAATCCCTCTGTTCAGGTGGTACACAGCATTCCGGGAAGATTCCGTGTGAAAAGCAGAGTCTTCACCAATCCTGCCCTGGATCCCGACTATGTGACCGCCTTCATTGCCGCCCTTCCCGCTGTATTTCAGGTGCGCATGAACACAGGTTCCGGCTCCATTGTGGTGGAGCATGATCCCGGAGCCGATGTGCGGGATGAAATTATGATCCGGCTGAAAAACCTTCCCAATGAGGCATTCCTGCCGGAAGCTCCCCGGGGAAGCGGGCCGGATCTTTTTGAGGTGGGAACCCGCACCTTTGCGGCAGCCATAACCCCCTTTCTGCCCAGATCCCTTCAGGGTCCTTTTTCCTGGGCACTGTCCATTCCTACCCTTATGAACGGTGCTGAAACCCTTGTCACTGAAGGCCTTAAGGTGGAAGTGCTGGATGCTTCCGTAAGGCTGATGTCTCTGGCCCGGAAAAATTATTTTGTGGGTAACGCCGTGGGAGCTATGCTCTCCATGGCTGCCTACCTTGAAGAATCCAGCACCCGTCAGGCCAATGATCTTCTGAAAAACCTCCTTCGCCCCCAGGCAGACCGGCTCAGGGTGGAAAGGGATGGTGCCGAGGTTTTGATTGACTCGGATCAGGCCATGGTGGGGGATATTGTGATCTGCGGTCCCGGAGAAATGATTCCCGTGGACGGGCTTGTGATATCCGGCGAAGCTTCCGTAAATGCCTGTTCCATTACTGGAGAATCCTCTCCCGTCCATGCCCGTCCCGGAATAGAAGTGCTTTCCGGTGGTATCATTGAAGAAGGCAGGCTGAGGGTGGAAGCCCTGAATGTGGGCAAGGAAACCAGCATGGCCCGAATCGGAAAGTTTCTGGAAAAATCACTGCGAACCCAGTCCGGCCATCAGCGCTGGAGTAATACTCTGGCAGACCGGCTGGTGCCCCTGACCTTCGGCATTGGTCTTGGTGTTTACGCCCTGACCGGCTCAGCGGCCAGGGCCGCATCCGTACTGGCTGTGGATTATTCCTGTGCCATCAAGCTTGCAACGCCCGTGGCCGTGCGCACGGCCATGTACCATGCAGGCCAGAACGGGGTGCTGCTAAAGGGTGCCCAGGCCCTGGAGGCCCTGGGCAGTGTGGATACCCTTATTTTTGATAAAACCGGCACCCTAACCCACGGGCTTCTGGAACTTACGGATATTCTGCCTTTGGAAGATTTCACCGAAGATGAGGTACTGGCTCTGGCAGCAGGTGCGGAAGAACATTACGGTCACCCGGTTGCCAGGGCTGTTCTGAAGGCTGCCAGGGAAAAAAATCTCAGCCTGCCGCCCATAAGTCAGGTGGATTTCATTGTGGCCCACGGCGTTTCTGCCTATGTGGATGACAAGCGTGTACTGGTTGGAAGCCGCCACTTCATAGAAGAAGATGAGGGGATTTCCTGTACGCAGGTGGATGGTAAGGCGGACCTCCTTCAGGATGAAGGAAAAACCCTTCTGTATATGGCTCTGGAAGGAAGGCTTGTGGCACTCATGGCCCTAAGGGATACCCTGCGCAGCGAAGCTGGAGACACCCTGAAAGCCCTGAAAGCTTCAGGATTTAATCACCTTGTGATGCTCAGCGGAGATCAGCCGAGACCTGTACACGCCGTTGCGGATCAGTTAAAAGAGCTGGATGAGGTTCATGCAGGCCTGAAACCCGAGGACAAAGCCCGTATTGTGGCGAGGCTTAAGGAAGAAGGCAGAAAGGTTGCCTTTGTGGGGGACGGGGTGAATGATTCTCCGGCTCTGCTTTCTGCGGATGTGGGCATCTGCATGTCCGAAGGTGCTGATCTGGCAAGGGATGCGGCCCAGGTTATACTTATGAAAGATGATCTGAAAGGCCTTGTACTGGCAAGAAGCATTGCCCGGGACACGGCAAGGGTGCTGCATAATTCCCTCTGGTCTGCGGTGGGTATCAATTCAACCCTGCTGGTTCTGGCGGGTACGGGACGCATCAGCACCCTAACCTCCGCCGCCCTGCACAATGCATCAACCATCGGTATTCTGGCCTATGCTGCCATGAACAAAGGAGAACAGGATGCTCTTCAGTCTTGATCAGGCCCCCTGTAACAGGCCCCTGATCCTGTCCGAAATTAACGATGCCATACTCAGCGACCGTCTTGCCCGCATGGGAATCTATGCAGGAGATTCCCTGATGCGTCTGGATGAGGAAGTTCACCTTGTTCCGGTACGGATACACGGCCCCAGAGGTCATGTGGTACTGGCAGGAGGCATGGCTGCCAAGGTGATTGTTCACCATGATGACGGTCATAAAACCCCTGTTCTGGAAATGCTTCCCGGAGAAACGGGCCATGTGGAGGGCCTTGTATGCGGCAGCTCTCTGGCAGAAGGGCTTGAAATTCTGGGAATAAGGGAAAATGACAACCTGCGCATGGAACACAGGGTACCACCCATGAATTATCATATCCGCATGGGCAATGATCATTTTAAACTCACAGAAGGTATGGCCACCAAAATATGGGGCGAAATGGAAGGCCGGGAGCTGCAGTTTGCCATGGCAGGAAGGGGCAAACCCTTTCTCGTAAAACAGCTCATTGGTGGCAGCAGGGCTTTATCCATGCTGGACGGATTTTCCATTGCACCGGGAAAAACCCTTTTCCTTGAAGCCGTAACCCCGGCCCAGCCCATAGGCCATGGTGGACGAAATCAGGTGGTGGTGGGGATGAAAACAGGTCTGCGCCTTTATCTCAGGCCGGATCAGGCCCTAAGAATCCGGGTGATCCTGAACCAGGAAGCATCAGATGCTTCATAGCAGCAGGAAAGCAGCTTCTTCCAGACTGCCAAGAACACGCTCCGCACCGGTAAAAGATCCGCCACAGGCCATGGGGCCGGGAATCACCCAGCAGCAGAGACCTGCAGCCAGGGCCGCCCGCAATCCCCTTTCGGCATCTTCAATGACAAGGCAGTATTCCGGTTTACAATCCGCAAAGGTAAGTGCCTTGAGGTAGGGTTCCGGGTGGGGCTTGGAAAATTCCACATCTTCCCTGCAGATAACAAAATCAAAATACGGGGCAAAGCCCGTACGCCTGTGAATCCGCTCAAAGGGTTCCTTTTCCGAGCTGGTTACAACTCCTATGCGGAAATGCTCCGCCAGAAGAGGCAGTATACGGTCCACGCCGGGTATGGCAATGGGTTTTTCCGCAAGCAGTTCCATATGGTACTGCTTTCTTTTTTTTCTGAAGACTTCAAAAGCTGCCTGCGATACATCGCCAAGAATGGCATAAATCCCCTTAGAGGAGCGCAGGAAATATTTCTGAAAATCCTCAAGGCTCATGGTGATACCGTAATCTTTCAGGGCCAGCTGATTGGCCTCAAAATAGCATTTTTCCGTATCCACAAGCACGCCGTCGTTATCAAAGAAAATCGTTTTAAATCCTGTTTTCTTCATTATATTTCCAATGCGTTTTCAAAGAGTCTTATTCCCAATGTCTGTCCGGACGGGGAAAGAGTCTTATACTGTTTAGCAGAACATGTCTGCTTACGGTGTATTTATAAGCCCATGGTTTTTCCCCCGGCAAGTTCTTTCTCCTATGAAACCTGAACAGGCTCTGGAATCAAAAGCTATGGAAACCTTATAAAGAAATTTATCCCGAAGAATACGGATCTTGATTTTTGCTGTACTTATTTCCTACAATGACAAGTGAGGAGCTTTTCAAAATTTGTGAATCCTGTGCTTAAAGATAATTCATCCAGAGCGCTGCTGCTAAATCTCTCTGAATTATCGTAAAAAAAACTTTTGAAACCGATGGTCTTTTTGTACTCTGCCTCTGCTATGGGTAGTGCAGGTTAGCAGGTAACAACACACTTTAATTAAGGAGCTTGCCATGTACCAGTCCATAAAAAAAATTCTTTACGCCACAGACCTTTCTGAAACCGCAAGGGATGCCATGCGCTATGCCGTCAGTCTTACGGGCCGCTATGGGGCAGAGATGACAAGTCTCCATGTGGTGCCGGATATTTATGAGGAAATGACCCTGTCAACGGGCATTGACATGGATCTTTATTTTGGGATAGACCGATGGCGCTCCCTTACGGATGAGCGCCTTGCCAGTGCCAAGGAAGCCGTGCTGGAGCGCATCAGGGAAACCTGTGGGGAACTGAAGGAAGAAGTAGGTGACTGCCTTGCATCCTGTGAGAATGTCCTGGTCAAGGTGGGCCACCCAGTAAAAACCATCATTGATACTGCAATGGAAGGCGGCTATGATCTCGTGGTGATGGGAACCCGGGGACACAGCAAATTTGAGGATCTGCTTCTGGGCAGTACGGCCAATGGGGTTATCCGCCGCTGTCCCGTACCTGTCATGGTGGTACGCCTGGAAGCGCCGAAAGGCAGCTGATGGATGAGCTGCTGGTACAGTCGTTAATTTATTGATGGTCTGTTATTTTAATTTTTTTCTGCAGGAAAAGGAAGAAGCATGAAACGCTTTGGGATCTGTATTTTACTGATGATGATTCTGGCATGGGTACCTGCCCATGCCGGAATGGGGGTTGGCCTCTATGTGAACCAGTCTACTGTGGCAGGATCGCTGATGGTGGATATGGATACTGGAAACGGGTTTATGGTTGTGGGCGGAGAAGGTCTTTATAAGGATGATGATTATAAAATGGCGGCTGCTACCCTTGCCGTAAAAAATGATCAGTTCATGCCTGGCATCAGGTATATTGTTGGTTTCAAAGGATATTATATTGATGCTGACTATAAAAGATCCAGGTGGAACAGTACAGCAACAGGGCTTGCCTTTCTTTTTGGCATGGGATACGAGCTGGATGCAGCCATCAACCCTCTGCCCATTCCCGTAAGTATTGATGGACAGCTCATGGCCTCTCCCAAACCTCTGACCTGGCAGGACGGAGATTATTACTGGGAAGCCAGAGGCGGTCTTGGCTTCCACGTCCTTAAAAATGCCACCATCCGTGTGGATCTCCGGAAAATTTACGCAAGCTTTGAAGACAAGGGATACAAGTGGAGCAAGGATGATTATAACCTTCTTATTGGTTATGAAATCCGTTTCTGATCTGTCATTGCCAAAGGTATAAATAAAAAGCCCCGGCCCTTAAGGTCAGGGCTTTTTTTAAACCTTATTTTTTTGAAGATACTTTGGCAAATTTTGAAACCGGAGGATTGAAATACCCGTGCTTCATTTCAGGAAAAGTTTTTTGAAAATAGCGGATGAGAGAAACCATTCCCATGGCCGGACCCGGTGATGCCGCATCTTTCACCAGCCTGTAATAGCGCAGGGGATCAAAGTTGAGGTTGCGCCACTGGATCAGATGAACTGCGTGCTCTTTTAAAAAATGTTCCATGGCAGCCGCTTCTTCGGCACCGTCACTGACACCGGGGACATTGAGGTAATTGAGGGCCACATGGGCTCCCCGTTTTTCAGCCACATCCACACTTTTCAGCACATCGGAAAAGGTATAGCCCTTTGGCTGGAAATAGGCATTGTAAACAGCTTCCCTTCCGCTGTTCATACTGACCCGCATGGAATCCAGACCTGCCTCAAAAAGCCGATCCAGTACTACGGGAAGACTGGCATTGGTATTCATGTTCAGGGTGCCCCTGTCCGTTTTTTCCCGAATCAGCCGCAGGGCAGGTTCAATGACCTGGGCCGCCAGAAGAGGGTCACCCTCACAGCCCTGCCCGAAACTCACCACCGCATCCGGCACCCTTTCTATGTGAAGAAGGGCTATTTCTGCTATCTCCCTTGGGCTTGGGGTAAAGGCAATGCGGTTCTGGCAGCTCTGAAGCTCGGGGTTGTCCTGAAGGGAGATGCAGCCAAGGCAACGGGCATTACAACTGCGGGAGGTGGGCAGGGGGGCTTCATATCGGCCCAGAAAAAAGTTTTTTGCCGCAGGGCAGCCATAGATCAGGGCACAGTTTTTAATGTGCAGGAGCAACCGGTTTTTTGGCAGAAGGGACCGGATGCTGAGAACCCCTTCCTGCACCTTTTCCACGGGCATGCAGCGCAGATCCTGCCGGTCTTCCCTGTCCACCTGAAACACGGCTGAGGCAAAACCTTTTTTGGACCAGCCCACGGCTCCATAGGCAAAAAGAGGCAGAATCCTTGCGTTTTGCCGCTCCCTGTAGGCCGGAAGATGGGTGATGACATAGCCCGGAGAATTAAAGGCTGCCACAGGAAAGAGGGGCTGACCCGGCTCCCATGGGTTTTCGTCCATAACTTCCACCCGCTTTTTTCTGATATTCCACAGAAGGGGCATACGATCCGGCAGCAGCATGGTTTCACTGCCATGGGGCAGGGGAACCATGTCCTTTTCCCTTAGGGGCAGCAGACTTTCACCACACATGCCAAGGGCAGCATAGCCTTCAAGATCAAAAATTTCACCTGCGGCATTGGCCACAAGCCCCGGCACATAAGGGGATTCGTTTCCTTTTTTTCCTTTATAAGTTTTTTTTCCAGCCATGCCACTCACTACTTTCTTTATGCGGACGCCCTTTCCTTTGACAGCAAAAAGCGGCTCAGGTTATCGCTTCAGGTTGGAATGTATAAATCTTTCAAGCGTAATGCCAGGCACACAGCCATCCAGATGCTTCTGGACAGTCTGCACCTTTTGCATACCGGAAAAAAGGCAAAGCGGAAAGCCTTTCATACGGACATTGATATGTTGCAGGGCTTTTCTGCCCGAATGTTGGAATTGACAGAGAAACTGATTAAATTTATCAAAAATGGATCTTGAAAAGTTAAACCATGACAAACAGAAGTTTATTCTCCTGTAAATGATAAGAAAGATATGTCTCTGCTCCTTCACAAAATCTGTTCTGTTTTTTTTTACAGCAAAGTCTGCCCATGGTAATAACGAGACCTGATGTCGCAAAGCTTACCTGTGCCTGTTGTCCCATGGAAACAGAAATTCTGTCCGAAGCATTTAATTTTCTCACTGCAAAAGAATATGGCCCATGAACCCTGTAAATTTCTGGCAGCCCCGTCCCCTGAGCCTTCGGGCATCTTCTTTTCCCTTTCGCTTAGAGAGTATTCCCGTGGCTCTGCATCTGGTATGCATTCCGGATACAGTAGCAGCACTTTTTTCCGAAGAAGGGGAGTGGACTGCGTGGAGAACCCGGAAAAAACTTTTTGTTCCGGAAGTAGCTTTTCCTGAAGGTTTTTCAGAATCAGAAAAAGCCCGTTTCCATGGCTTTGCCGCTGCCAAAAGGCAGATGGAGTGGCTTTGTGGCCGCATGGCCGTCAAAAAACTCGTACAGGCTTTTTTATGTCCGGACAGACCTATGGCATCCATCGGGGTCGAGAATACGGAAAAAGGCGTTCCTTTTCTTCCGGATTTTCCCGGATATGCCCTTTCCATCAGCCATGGCGGCGATTATGCAGTAGCTGGTATTGTCCTTGAAAAAGGGGGGACGCTGGGTCTGGATCTGGAGCCGGACAGAAAGCGGGACACAGAAGCTTTAAGGCGTATGGCTTTTTCCGAAGAAGAATGGGCCTTTCTTTCCGGAAAGCCCGAAAGGGAGATTCTCCGTCACTGGACTTTAAAGGAGGCGGGACTGAAGCTTGTGGGGCAGGGCTTTCATCTGCCCCTGAAAAAGCTTGAAATTCTGCCAGAAGGGATGCGGGTGCACGGAAAGGATGTTTCTGGTGTGTCCTGCTGGACAGCGGATATCGAAGGGGGCCACCTTCTGAGTCTTCTGTACGGGAAGGATGAATTGACAGGATTTCAGCTTTATTCAGCCTCAGTCAAAATTTAACTGCTTACTCACGTTCGCGCTTTGGCAGTACCCAGTCCGGACGTGGGTAATGGCAGGTGTAGCCGTTGGGATAGTGCTCAAGATAATCCTGATGCTCGGGCTCTGCTTCCCAGAAATCCCCTGCAGGTTCGAGTTCCGTTACCACCTTGCCCGGCCATAATCCCGAGGCATTCACATCCATGATGGTGTCAAGGGCAACTTTCTTCTGCGTCTCGTTAAGATAGTAAATTGCCGAGCGGTAGGACGGTCCCCGGTCATTACCCTGTCGGTGAGTGGTTGTGGGATCGTGTATCTGGAAAAAGAATTCCAGAATGCGGCGATAGGAAATTTTCTCCGGATCGAAAAGAATTTCAAGGGCCTCGGCGTGGGTGCCGTGGTTGCGGTAGGTGGCGTTGGGAACATCACCGCCGGTGTAACCCACCCGGGTGGCCTCAATCCCCGGCAACTTGCGAATCAGATCCTGCATCCCCCAAAAACAGCCACCCGCCAGAACAGCGCGTTCCTGTGTCATGACCTGTCCTCCACCTGATTGAGGTAGTCCCCATAGCCCGCTGCTTCCATGTCATTGCGATGGATGAAGCGCAGCGAAGCAGAATTGATGCAATAACGCAGACCACCTCGATCCCTGGGGCCGTCGGGAAACACGTGCCCCAGGTGGCTGTCGCCATGAACCGAGCGAACTTCGGTTCGCACCATGCCATGGCTGACATCCTTCAGCTCATGAATATAGGCAGGCTCGATGGGTTTGGTAAAGCTTGGCCAACCGCAACCCGACTCAAACTTGTCTGATGACGCAAACAGTGGTTCGCCCGAAACGATATCCACATAGATGCCCGGCTCGGTATTATCAAGGTGCTCGCCCGATCCTGGTTTCTCGGTGCCGTTTTGCTGGGTCACACGGAACTGTTCCGGAGTCAGGGCGGCGATGGCAGTGTCGGATTTATTATAAGGATTCATTTGATCCTCCTTGATGGACTTCTGTGGTATTCACGTCTGTGTCGGGTTGCCCAAGCCATGGTTCAGGGCTTGCCGGAGCAACATCGGATGCTATCGCCTGCAACCCATTATTCTTCCATTTATTCGTAGTGGGTCCACATTCGAATGACTTTGACTGTTTTTTCATCATTGAGGATTTGGTAAACAATTCTGTGTTGTATGTTCAGTCTTCGTGAACAGGCACCGGATAAATCACCTACAAGTTTTTCGTAAGGCGGTGGCGTTTGATAGGGATTTTGTTTCAATACCCCAAGGATATCTTCTGCCTTTGATTTCAGGCCAGATGAGGAGATTTTTTTAGCATCCTTCTGAGCTTGTTTTGTAAAGACAACCTTCCAGCTCACCAGTCAAGTTCCTCATTACAATCGCCTATTGGAGTTTCAAGCCCTTCCAGAATGGATTCACGCATATTTGGAATGTTCAGAAGAAACAGGGTCTCTTGAATTGCTTTCCAGTCTTCTTCTGAGAGAAGCACAGCGTTTCCTCTTTTGCCTGTAATAATGACAGGCTCATGGGATGTCGATGCCTGATCAATAAGCCTGTAAAGATTTGAACGGGCTTCTGTTGCTGATAATATTATCATAGTACCTCCTTGACTTTTTATGAACGGTACGGCATAGCGTACGCCTTGTCAAGGTGATGTTTTGTAAGAACGTCTCAATCTGCCGACGCGTCAGCGATCAGCTGCATTGACTTGTTAGCTTTTGATATTTCAGTCTCTTCAACAGATTTCAGTTCTTTGCCTTTGGAGTTCTTCCATTCAATCAACCCATTTGCACTCCGCCCCATGATTACAGCGGCTGCCGCCGATGGACTGCTAAAAAGATAATCAGATGCCAAGACCAAATCCGCACCTTCTTTGACAATAATTTCATTGTCAATTAGCTCGTCCCTAAGAGCATTGAAACCCTTTGGAAATGACGGAACTGTATCAATAGCTACTTTGGAACCAGAAAATACAACAAATCCATCCGATGTTCTTTTCCCGCGACCATCTGCACCTCTGGCACCCTTCACGAAGAAAAACTCATCAGGCTCCTGAGAGTTCGATTCAGTTTTAATTAGTGGCTCAAAGACTTTGAAACCCATTGTGTTAATTAGAATTTTTATATACTCAATAAACTCTTCCATTTCTGCCTGATCGGACTCAGAAATAGAACTTCGTGTCGGAGTATTTCCGTTTTGAATATCGTACCTTCCTGCAGAAGTGGCAATTTCATAAAGACGGGATTCCAGATACTTGATGTGAGCTTTATTGAGATTTTCATCTTTGCTTATAAATACAACGGACTCATTCCAGAATTCCTTTTCAGACACATGCTGAACGAGACGAGAATAGGCATTTTCAGCTTCGCCTATATAAGCTTTTGGCTTTGAAGTGGAGGATTCAGCGCGACCAAACAAGAGATAAACAGAAGTTCCTTTTAAATCTTGTCTGTCTGAGCAATCTTTAACCTTTCCACGTGGTATTCGATATGCTTTTCCGTTCCAGTTCGATAGCTCACAAATCATCCTTCCATCAGGATCAGCATCCATCAGAAATAGCTTAATTGTCTTTCCATACTTCGTGGAATACATCCATTTTCTCCGAAAAAGCTAACGCTGTTAAGAAGGGGCACCGCTTTCCGGTGTACCTTTCCTTAAATTGTTAGAGGATTGGTCCCGAGCGATTAGCTCATACTCATTCTCACCTAACGACGGTAGTTCTGCACCCTTAACAATCGCCTCTCCAGCGGACGTAACATCCATAAAATTACGCTTGATACTCTCATCATTTTCTCTAGCAGCCAGCAAAGTTGGATGAATTGCCAGCGCACTATATGCGCTGCGGAAAGCAGCTCGTGATGCTTGGTCCAAATAAAGACAATTGACGTTATACCAATCTTGGCAGGCCATGACGACGTCCGCATTTTCCTCGCTATGAACCTTGGATATCATCTGTCTCCACAACAAGTATGCTTCCTGGTGAACCTGTAATCTTTTCTCTACAGCGGCGAATCTTAGCTGTTGGCGACCCTTAGCCTGTTCGAGGAGTAAATTATTCTGGTGTATTAATTCTTGTAGTTTCTCGCTGTACTCGGCCTTCACGGCCTCAACGTTTCGGGTTATTCGTTCAACATCCTCTTTCGTAGCTAGGTTTTTGCCTTTTTCACGAAGATAGGAAGGTAGGAACTGTCCCACTAGAAAGCCTATAAAAACTAAAATTGCTTCCATAATCTTCCTCTAGCAATGCAATAAGTGGAAATTTTCCATGTTAGCCGTCCCTATATCCGGAAAATTTTCCGTTTATTCTGGTATTCAAGGGTAAAACATAAAAAACCCTATCCCGCCTTTGTCCGTCTATCAAGAAAAAAATCAAAGTTTCCATTTATCCTGATATCAGAGGCCAAAACATGGAAAAAGGGACGAATTTCAGACCCGAACCAAATCTCACGCTTATGGATCAGGTTTATGCGGTTCTGCTGCGCTACCACCGCAAAGGTAACGGCAGGGCCTGAAGCCAAAGGTTTCTCTCTGACCTTATTTTTTTCATGAAATCGTTTTTTCAGTTTTCCCTTACAAAAAGCAGGGGCAGCAGCCCGAAAAGCCCCGTAAGCATGAGAAAGCCGAACTCCCCCCCATGGCGGTGGAAAGGCCCTTTTCTTCTTAAAAAAATGAGATAAAGAATCATTGCAAGGACAATCCCCCCAAAAGACCAGAGGCTGCCCTTTTGAAGCTGCAAGCTGGCCTGATTCTGCCAGGGGCTTTCAAGGCTTAAGGTGAAGGGAAAAAGAAAATCTTTAGCATTCCCGGCCATCTCTGAACCCGTCTGGGAAAAGGGCAGGGTGAAGGATTTCAGGGGCTGATACTCCGTATCCATGACAGTGGCATGCACCCTGTCTTCTCCCGTGAGGATCAGGGTGCGGTAAAGGGGATTGACGAGAAGCTTCACATCCATGCGCCGAGGGTCAAAGCCATCGAAGGGCAGGGGAATCAGTGCATAACTGTCCCAGGCAATGAGAAAAAGTTCTCCCTTTTCTGTCATGAGAATACCGTAGAATTCCCGCCTCTGGTTTTCCGATACCGCAATATCAAGAATCCCCATGTCCGCCGGAATGGTCGTTTTCCGGATATCCGGCTGATCCATTACCCTGCGGATATGAAAAACCCCGCCTTGGCTGTCCTTCACAAAATATCCCTCATCAAAGGGCTTGAGGTTGGTGGGATTGCCGCTGATGAGGGTGGCGGGGAAGGCAAAGCCCTTTTCCTTCAGGCTTTCCGTAAAAGACTTTGAAAGGGCCTCATCTTTGCGGTTAGTGTCGGCATTGATAAACTCCATGCCGTTTTCCGTGAATCGGAAGACATCTTCGGGAAAGGGGATCATGGCAATGCCGGGATCGTTATTGAAGAGGGGATAAAGGTCAATCTGCGGCCGTCTGCCCTTCAAATCTCTGGCTTTGATCTCAAAGGACTGACGCTGACTGCGGATGGTTTCCCGGTCAAAAATCTGTCCCCCAAGCGTAAGGGGGCCTTCGTTTCTCAGCTCGTAATTGCGGAAATAGACAAAGGGCAGGAGATCCTCAAAGGCCCCACGGTCAAATACCCTGCCCCCTTCATCCGCATACATGAATTGATGGCCGCCGAGGGACTTCTGATAGACAAAATCCTTCTGCACAGGACTGAAAAAGACAAGGGGGGCTTCACTCTTTTGGGTCCAGATTTTATCAAAAAGGGCGGGCAGGGTAAAAAAAATGGCAATCACTGCGAGTATGCGGGTGGCCCACCTAGAGAAGCGGTTCAGTATCATGATACACCTCCCTGACGGAATCTGCGGCCCGTATCAAGAACGCTCAGAAGGGCCAGAGGCGAAAGGAGAAGGAAAAAGGGCAGGGCCGGTGTCAGCCAGCCATAGCCGCTGCCTGCAAAGTGCAGGGAGCTAAGGGCCGTGAAAACAAGGGCATAAAAGACCCTGCGGGGCCAGGAAGGTTCAAGGAGAAGGTGCACGGCCCCAAGATAGGCGATGAGTCCGGCGTTAATCCATGGCAAAAGGGTGGGGAGAGAAGCCAAAGCCAGCTCACGGGGAAAATACCAGAGAAGAATCCCTGCCGTGAGCAGCAGATCCAGTACCGCAAGAACTCCGAGGTGAAAAAGACCCGCAAGGAGACATAAGAAAAGCATACGGTTCTGATCCATGGGAAGGTGCAGGGAGATTCTCATTCTCCGGCCGGAAATTTCCGGCATGAACTGGGCTGCGGCCAGCACAAGCCCTGTGATCAAGGGCAGATAACGCAGGGGATCATAAAAAAGGGTGTGCAGGTGAATGGCCTGATACCAGACCATCTCGCCGTGCTCCATCTGGATCAGCTGGCGAATATCGAGGAGTATTTTCATACATACACCAAGATTTACCAGAAGGGCCGCTGCAAAGTACCAGCGGAGCTTGAGCCATTCCTTCATAAAGAGAGATTGCCACATATCAGTATTTTCCCATCAGTCCGATGAAGCCGTCTTCAAGGCTCATGGGGCTTTGTTGAAGATCTTTAAGACGGATGCCAAGCCCCGCAAGGTGGCTTGTCAGATCGTCCATCTCCGCATAGGTGTAGAGAGTGATCCGGTTTCCGCGCTGCTCAAGGCCGGTGATGACAGTATCTTTTTGGAGGACCTGCCCATCTTCAGCGGTGAAGGTGAATTTTTTAAAGGAAGTCATGAAGTCTTTTAAGGGGGTTTTGGTGATGCGGCCCTGATCCAGAAAGAGAAGGGTGTCCACCAGCTGCTCCAGATCCTGAACAATATGGCTGGTCACAAAAACGGTTTTGTCTCCGGAAGCCACAAAATCATGGAGAACATCCAGAAAGAGGCGGCGGTAGCCCGCATCCAGACCCATACTGTAATCATCAAGGATTAAAAGGTCGGGATTCTGGGCCATGATTACACCCAGCACCACCTGTGAACGCTGACCACAGGACATCTGACCGACCCTATGGCGGTGCGAAAGCCCCATCCGGTTCACAAGGTCATAGAAGATGTCCCGGTTCCAGTCCGGATACCACCGTGAAAAGAACTTTTCCGTCTGGGCGATGGTCATGAATTCATAGGCCTGATGTCCTTCATGGAGAAGGCCCACCCGTTTTCTTAAGGAAGGAGAAAGGCTGTGGGAGTTTTCTCCAAGAACCAGACAGCGGCCTGATACGGGTTTGAGAAAGCCCATCAGGATGTTCACAAGGGTTGTCTTGCCCTGACCATTTTTACCAAGAAGCCCGCATACGGAGCCTCTGGGAACGGAAAAGCTGAGATCTTCATAAACGCTTTTCCCCTTGTACCGGTGGCAGAGCTTACTTACTTCTATGGCGTTCATTATCGGGTAATCTGCCTTCCGGGAAGGGTGACGCGGTGGTCGGCTCCTGCATCAAAGACCACCACAAAGGAGGTACGGGGTTTTTCAAAGGTGAATTCGGAATCTTCTCCCATGCGCCCCTGCATCAGAACCCTGTTGTCCGTGGATTCTATGCGCATGGTTACGCCTGCGGCGGAAGATCCGTCGGAAAAACCTCCCTGACAGGTGATGGTGTTGTCGCCGTTGTCACTGCACAGCACCATGGCCCTGTGGGCATGAACCAGAGGTACTGCTGCAAAAAGGATAAGGCTTAAAAAAAGGCTTTTGTAAGGCATGGTATAAAATCCTTATGAAATTCAAATTTCTGTTTTACAACCTTATTATGATTACTGAACCGATTTATCAAGGTCAACAAAAATTTGTCACGGCAAAAATACTTTTCATCTTCCCTGTAGCCTGCCATGGTTTTAATTTCCCAAACTTGGCTTTCTCCCTTATCTGTGTTGTTCCACGGTGCAGAAAAGTCCTGCTTTCCGGGATTAAATTGATTTTCCACTGTACACGGAGTGTACCAAGCTACACCTTAAGTGCATAATGCCCCGGAAAAACTGGCCTACTGGTCATCCCGTATTTTTCTTAAGATAAGCTGCACAAAGCCCCATAATCTTTTGCATTCAGGCCTTACACAGATAAAACAGATCTTTTCCAACTCTAAAGACTCTGCTTATGGCACATAATCTGCTACATGCCCTGTTCCGGTTCCTGCTCATGCTTTTGCTGAAATGAAGTAGATGACAGAAGCCGTATCATGATATGTACAGAAGCGCGTTTTCGCTGGAACCTCTTAAGCAAGGTGGCCTGAAGAGCTTATCGCTCCGGTATCTGCGTCAGATTTTTGCTGTAATGGAATAAATTTACAGTATTGTGCTGTAACGGGGGAGAATATATGAGCCGTACCATTGAAAAACTGCGTGAGCTGAAGCTCCGTGAAAATGAAGTCCTGAAAATGGGTGGTGAAGATGCGGTACGAAAGCATCAGGAAAAGGGAAAACTAACGGCCCGTGAAAGGCTCTTTCATCTTTTTGACCCCGGCACCTTTCAGGAGCTGGATGCTTTAGTCACCCATCGCTGCGTCCATTTTGGTATGGAAGACACCTTTATCCCGGCAGATGGCGTGATCACAGGCCATGGCCTGGTGGATGGCCGACCGGTCTTTGCCTATGCTCAGGATTTTACGGCAAGGGGCGGCAGCCTTGGAGAGATGCATGCCAAAAAAATTACCAAGGTGCAGGATCTGGCCCTGAAGGCTGGAGCGCCTGTGGTGGGTATGAATGATTCCGGTGGAGCCCGGATTCAGGAGGGGGTGGATGCTCTGGCGGGCTTCGGGGAGATTTTTACCCGCAATGCCGATGCTTCGGGTGTGATTCCCCAGATCTGCGCCATCATGGGTCCCACAGCGGGCGGGGCCGTATATTCTCCGGGTATGATGGACTGGGTTTTCATGGTGAAGAATTCCAGTTACATGTTCATCACAGGTCCGGACGTTATCCGGTCCGTAACAGGCGAAGTGATTGATTTTGAAAGCCTTGGCGGGGCCATGACCCATGCGGTGAAAAGCGGGGTAGCCCATTTTGCCGTGGATTCGGATATGGCCGCCATTGAGGGCATCCGGGAGCTTCTCACCTATTTTCCCTCCAATAATATGGAAGATCCGCCCGTAAAGGATCTGGGGGATGACCCCTTTCGGGTGGAACCGGCCCTGGACAGTCTGATACCCGATGCGGCCAATGCCGCCTATGACGTGCGTACCCTCATCGGACTTCTGGCCGATGGCGGAGAGATGTTTGAAACCCAGCCGCTTTTTGCTCCCAATATTGTGACGGGCTTTGTACGCATGAACGGAAGAAGCACCGGCGTTATTGCCAATCAGCCTTCCGTCATGGCGGGTTGTCTGGATATTGATGCATCGGACAAGGCGGCCCGCTTTATCCGGTTCTGTGATGCCTTTAACATTCCCCTCATCACCATTGCCGATGTACCGGGTTTTCTGCCGGGCAGCAGCCAGGAGTGGGGTGGTATCATCCGGCATGGGGCCAAACTCCTCTGGAGTTATGTGGAAGCCACGGTACCGAAAATTCTGCTCATTACCCGCAAGGCCTATGGCGGAGCCTACATTGCCATGAGCTCCAAGCATCTGGGGGCAGACATGGTTTTTGCCTGGCCCACGGCGGAGATTGCCGTGATGGGGGCCGAAGGTGCGGCCAATATCATCCATCGCAGGGAGATCAGGGAAGCACCGGACCCTGCCAGAACCCGAAGGGAAAAAATGGAAGCCTATGAATCCCTGTTCTCCAATCCCTGGATTGCCGCTTCGAGAGGCTATGTGGATGCGGTGATCCAGCCTTCGGAAACCCGGCCCCGTATCATTGGAGCCTTAGAGGCTTTGAGTTCCAAGCGGGTGCAGAAGCCTGCCAGAAAGCATGGTAATATCCCATTATAAAGTGGGAAGTGGGGAGTGGAAAACCTGTCACCTGAAGGAATTTTTGCCCATGATGGAAGAACAGAAGAAGATGGCTGCGGCCATGGCTGCGGTCATGGCCTGTATCAGGGATGGAGAGGCGGCTGCCCTGCGGCGTCTGGGTGCCAGCCCCCAGCGTCCTGCCGGAAAGCAGCCTAAAAATATCTGGAGTACGGCCGGACGCATGGATCAGATGCAGACGGCTCAGTATATGCAGCGGAAATCCTGACTGTAATTTTTAAGGAGAATCATGGAACCGGTTATGAATCAGAAACCTCTGGCCATCTGTGATGTGAGCCTGCGGGATGGTTTTCAGTGCCTTTATGCGGGACGGGGCCGCACGGCCGATATGGTGCGCATGGCTGCGCTGATGGATGATGTGGGCTTCTGGGCCGTGGAGGTCTGGGGCGGGACTGGCTTTGACGTGATGCACAGGGAGCTGAATGAAGACCCCTGGGAACGCATTCGCAGCCTGAAACGGTATTTCAGAAAAACCCCCATGGCCTGCATGCTCAGGGGGCAGCACCTTGCAGGGGAACGCTGCTACGCAGACGATGTGGTCCGGGCCTTTGTGGAGCGGAGTCATGAGAACGGAATTCAGGTTTTCAGGCTCTTTGACCCCATGAATGATCTGCGCAATCTTCAGGTTGCCGGAGAAAGTGTTTTGCAGGCAGGTGGCCACTTTCAGGGATGTATCTGTTACAGCCGGACTTCAGAACATCCGGAAGAAGAAAGCCTCTACACCCTGGATTATTATCTGAAAAAAGCCATTGTTCTTCAAAATATGGGAGCCCACTCCCTTTTGATCAAAGATACTGCGGGGCTTCTCATGCCCGGAGAGGCCCGAAAGCTGGTGGCTGGTCTTAAAGCGGCCATCTCCCTGCCCCTTCACATCCATACCCATGCCACTGCAGGCTTTGGCCCCCTTTCCCTTTTTGCCGCTGTGGAGGCTGGTGCTGATGGCGCGGATACCTGCCTTGCTCCCTTTGCCATGCGAAGCAGCCATGGGGCCGTGGAACCTCTCATCGCTGCCCTGAAGGGAGGAGATAGGGATACGGGGCTTGATCTTGAAAGAATAGCCGCCCTGAACCGGCTCAGCGAAGAGGAGATTCTTCCCAAGTACTGGCATTTCTATGGCGGCAGCACAACACCCATGGACACCACTGCATTGATACACGGTTTTCCCGGAGGCATGGAGGCTGATCTGAAACGTCAGCTGGAAGAAACAGGGGGTGAAGACCGGCTGGATGCTGTTTTCAGAGAACTGAAAAGGGTGCGCAGGGATATGGGTAATCCGCCCCTGGTCAAGCCCGTGACCCGAATTCTGGGAACCCAGGCCGTAAACAATGTGCTTTTTGATACGGAGGGGGAATCCTACCGAATGCTTTCTGCTCAGGTAAGGGATTTCTGTGCAGGTCTTTACGGTGAACCGCCCGGCCCTCTGGATGCTGCCTTAAGAAAAAAAGCCCTTGAGGGTCATCCAAGGGGTGTGCGTCCTTTACGGGAACGTCCCGGAGAAGCCCTGAAACCTGAGCTGCCTAGGGTGAGAGAAGAATTGCGGGGGCTGGCTGCAGATATAGAGGATGAGCTTCTCTGCGCCCTTTTCCCTGCGACAGGTAAACGTTTTCTGCGCTGGAAATACGGCAAGGAAACACCTCCTGAATATACCCTGCCCCGGACTCTGGAAGAGGCAATGAAAATACGGGAACGGATGATCCGGATTCTGGCAGGGGAACATAAAATCACAGAACCTGAGAAAGTGCCGGAAAAAAGTCCCTATATCCGTACCTTTAATGTCTTTGTGGATGATACCTATTATGAGGTGGATGTGGACGAAGTGGGAGGAGCACCGGTGATTCGACATGCCTTTCCCCTGACACCACCCGCCACAGAAAAAAATACTATCAGGGAAACAGGCAATACAAACTTTGTGAAAAAAGCCCCTGGTTCCATTCCTGCTCCCTCAAATGACGGAGATGAGGGAACCCCCCTTGTGGCTCCCATGCCGGGCATGGTTGTGTCCTTCAGGAAAAAGGAAGGGGACAGTGTTAAGGCCGGTGAAACGGTGGTGATTCTGGAGGCCATGAAAATGGAAAACGCCCTTGTCGCTCCGGTTTCAGGAGTGATCCTGAATCTCTGTGTACGAAGCGGAGATTCCGTTGCCAAGGATGCGGTTCTCTGCCGTATCGGATAAGGAGAATTTTTGTGCTTGCGCTTTCTGATACCATGGTGCGTATTCTGAAAACCCTGCCCCTTTTAAAACGGGTAAGTCCTGAATCCATTGAAATCCTTGCTGCATATATGCAGATTTTCCGGGTCAGGGAAGGTGAGGAAATTATCCGCTGGGGAAGAAGGGCGGAAACGCTTTATATCACCATATCAGGTGATTACATGATGGCCTTTCCCGATGGAAGTGCCTTTACCCTGCATGGCAGTGGAGAAGTTATCGGCATGAATGCCATGCTGAACCAGGGCCGTTATACGGCAAAGGCCCTGGCCCTGACCGATGGTTCCCTTATGGCCCTGTACCGCTCCGGCAGAGACAGGATGCTGGAAGACCATCCCCGTTTTGCAGACCGGATTCACCGCAGTATTCAGGCCTATCTGAACCAGAGACAGGCCCAAAAAAACAGCGGAGAAATTTTTGTGGACGAGGATTTCAGCAGGGGAGGGAAGAATGCCTGAGTACGGTCTGGATGCCATTGCCAGCCATAATGGCTGGGAAATGGCTTTTCTCGGTATTCTAATTGTTTTCACCTGTCTGAGCCTCCTGGCTTTCAGTATTTCCCGCCTGCATCGCATCCTTGCCTTTTTTGAAGCCCGGAAAGACCGTAAGCCTGCAAAGGAAACGGTGCTTGCCTCAGAAAAGGATTCAGCTCACGACCGGACTGAAACTCCTTCTTTAAAAGGCTTTGCTGGTTTTCAGGAAGCCTGTGGCAGCTTTGCTCTGCTGGCGGAAAGCATGGGATCTCCTTTGTCTCTGCCGGGCCTTCTTGAACAGGCGGAAAAAAGAGGCGTTGCCCGTTGCCATGCCATTCTGGCGGATCTTGTGCGTACCGGAGTGCTGAAGCCCGATGGCAGTGGTTTTTATAACTGGGAGAAGGCAGCCTTTGAACGGCTTGTTCAAGGTGGAGAATATCCGGCAAAAAAAGGGCGAAGGGCACTGCTGGCCTGAACTGCCGGAGTATAAATCAACGACTGACAATGAAAGAAGAGATATGATCCCGCTGCTGCTGGATTTTTTAACTAATACAGGCTTTTACATGATTGATATTCTCCATGTTTTTATGATCTGTGTGGGGCTTGTGTTTATTTATCTGGGGATAGTCAAGCGCTATGAACCCCTTTTGCTGGTTCCCATAGGATTCGGTATTCTCATGGGGAATATACCTGTATTCCATGGACTGGGCCTGAGTATCTATGAAGAAGGCTCCGTTCTGGGCTACCTTTACATGGGCGTTACCCACGGCATTTATCCGCCACTGATTTTCCTTGGCATCGGAGCCATGACGGATTTTTCCACCCTTCTGGCAAGACCTTCCCTGATGCTGCTGGGGGCAGCTGCACAGACGGGTATTTTTCTTACCTTTCTTGGTGCTCTGGCCTTAGGCTTTTCTCCCTTTGAAGCAGCCAGCATAGGCATTATAGGCGGTGCGGACGGTCCCACGGCCATCTTCCTTACGTCCATGCTTGCCCCTGATCTCATCGGTCCCATTGCCATTGCTGCCTATTCCTATATGGCGCTCGTTCCTGTGATACAGCCGCCCGTCATGAAGCTTCTTACCACTAAAAAAGAGCGTTGCATCCGCATGGAAGAGCCAAGGAAAGTTTCCCAGAAGGAAAAAATCCTCTTTCCCATCATAGGGCTTCTCATGTGCTGTTTTATAGCCCCTGCGGCCTTACCTCTGCTGGGTATGCTTTTTCTGGGTAATCTCCTTAAAGAAGCAGTTGTCACGGATCGTCTGGCTGTGGCAGCCCGCACGGTTATCATCGATACGGTTACCATTCTTTTGGGCGTAACCGTCGGGGCCAGTACCCAGGCGGATGTTTTTCTTAATGCAAAAAGCATAGGGATTTTTGTACTGGGAGCAGCCAGTTTTGCCGTGGCAACGGCCTGCGGGCTTCTTTTTGCAAAGTTCATGAATCTTTTTTTAAAAACCAAGATCAATCCTTTAATTGGTGCTGCAGGGGTATCTGCCGTGCCGGATTCAGCCCGTGTGGTGCATCATGTGGCCCAGCAGGAAGATCCGGGGAACTTTCTGTTAATGCATGCCATGGCCCCCAATATTTCAGGGGTAATCGGTTCTGCCATTGCGGCCGGGGTTTTATGGAGTTTTCTTTCCTGAAGAATGTGCTGCGAGTCTTTCAGGGGGCGGCAGGCTTTTCTGCCTGCTCAGCCTTCATCCTCCTCTTCCATCCGGGCTTCAATGGTTTCCAGCAGATCCTTAAGCCTTGCAGCTACGCTTTCATGGGAATATTCATCATCGGGGTGGGGCTGTTCACCGGGCTTCTGGAAATAGGGTTTTTCATTGTTGATCTGTCCCCACTTGATATCTGCCTGACGGGTGAGCTCATATAAACGTTCGGGGTGCTCCAGATATGAACGAATCAGCCCATGGAGAAATGTAAAGGGTTTTTCTGCCTGTTCTGAAAGGGCAAGACTGTTATTTTTTACCCTTTCCTGAAGTACGGATATAAGTATTCTTGAGGCGTCACGGGTGTTATCCTGTATAAACCCATTGAGTTTTGCAACCAGCTGATCAATGGCAGGCACAGGATTGTGCCCTTTCATGAAATGGCCGCCTTCTCTGCCTATGGCTTCGGCCATGGAAAATTTTCTGCTGCTCCTTATTTCCTGCTGGAGCAGGGCATCCTGCTTTTTCTTTTCTTCCTTTTCTGAATTCATGACAGCTCCTGATTGTTTTTTAGATATGGACAGAACGGTGCTGTTTTGTTCACCGTTTTTTTGAGGGAGAGAGGACATAGAGAAAAAGAGACCCCTTTTTACTTTTTAGTGCAGTATTTACCACAAAAACGGGAATCCAGTACTCTTAATTCTGGATGCCCGCCTTTGCTGATATGGCTGATAAACGGCTGCCAGGGTAACCTTATATGATTACCCTGGGGCTCCCCGATTTTTACTTTTGAATACGGGTAAAGGTCTGGAAAACGGCATCCCCTTTTTCGGTATATCCGTGGCTGCCGGAGGCCCTGTACATTTTAAGGCCTTCCAGCAGAGGTTCAAAGATCTCGGACACGAGTACATGGGTGTTGCCGCCTGCAAGATTGGTTGCCTGCCACATGGCCAGGGCGAGAACCGTATCCATAAGAGCTTCGGACCGGACATAGGTAACAGATTTGTTTTTTCCGCTTAAACCCTTGTCCACAGACTGAAACAGATCATCGGAAACAAGATTGATACCGGAGCTTTCTGCCCGAACCATGTCCGCAATGCTTTCCCAGTGCAGGGCAAAAACGAAATATTTTCCCATTGTTGCCCAGCCGGGTTGAATGTCTTCACCCATGGGAATCTGAACCTGTGTGATTTCAACACTTTCTATGATGCGAGACTGAAGATTGAGGGGGATCCCGGATGCAGCTTCTGCCTTATTGACGAGGTTCTGCATGAGGCTTGTAAGAATTTCAGGGGACTGGCTTTCCAGCATGATGGCAAGCCGGGGCAGGGGGAATACGCTGTCCTCATCAGCTCCTGTCATGATGAAAGCCATTTCATGACCAAGGCTGTTGATGAGATCCTCAAAGAGGATACCGGTCTGCATTTCAAAGGCCGTACGGAAGGCTGACTGATCTTCAGGGTCTTCAAGGATTGATTGGATGGTATACTCAAGGTCAAAGCTGCCGTTCCAGAAAAAAAGCTCCGTTTCAGGAGGAGCCATCCACAGAGGCTCTGGTTTGCGCGCGGGTCTTTCCATCAGAGCCAGAAGATCCGGATCCAGTTCCTTTTTGTCCATGCCAGCTCTGCCCAGAGACCTTCTGATTTCTGTTCCATCATTGAATCTTGCATAACCGAAATTTTTAAACCCCTGAAGCATTTTTCTGATATCATTCCAGTCGCTCACATCACCGGATTTGGCAAAAGAGGCCAGTTTTTCATCCACAAGGGGAAGTGCTGTGGCAAAATCCATATAAAAGGAGAGGGTTCTTGGCCCATCGCCCAGGGCTTTTTCCATGGAGGCAAAGTTTTTATTCTTTTCCAGCGGGGCAATGCTGCCCGAAGAAGCATCCAGCATCCGTTTCAGGGTTTCCAGGTGAAAGGCTCCCAGCATAAGGCCTTCTCTGTCGCTGGTAAAAAGCTCCATACCGTTTTCAAGGTTGATCTGCCGGATTTTTATATCCCCATGGGGGGCAATTTCTAAAACATCGAGACCGGGTGCCCAGGGGCTGATAAAAGAAACAAGGGTAGCTCCCTGTACAGGCCGTGCAATTATGGCTATTCCCTTAAGCATATCTTCAGGTTCTGCGTAGGGAGTCATAAAAGCCAGAGCTTCCGGCAGAATGGCCAGAGCAGCTTCCCTGCCAAAAATACTGTTAAATATTTTTTGATTCCATTTTAAAGAAAGCCACTCCCTGTAGTTCGTCATTTCATCGGGAATAAGGTAGGGAAAGCCTGCCCTTTCAAGGCTGGCTTCCAGATCAATGCCATTAATGGCCTTTGCCAGGGGGCTGTTTCTGAATTCTTCCATCTGTTCTGCGGCATTGTTGATACTTAAAAGCAGCAGGGTGTCCGCAGGCAGCACAGAGGCTATATGGGGGCCGTCCGACGGGTCAGGGTGTTTCATTAGATACCAGGCTGCAAAGCCCGAAAGACTGACAACAAGAAGGGCAAAAAAGATCACATTTTTTTTCATTATTGAGGCTCCATGTTATAATTAATCATCTGATGATTTCCAGCCTGACTCAGCCACTGTTTTCTGGCAGGATCTGCCCCTGCGAAAGGTTTACGGCCCTGTATTGCACAAGATACCCTTTACGGGTGCCCTAGGGAAAATCCAGGGCCTGCCCCTTACAGTTTTTTTATGTTTCAAAAAAAGTATGGCCTAAAAAAGGTGATCATCAGGATCAGAAAAAGAAGATGCGTCACTTCCGGGTTGTGAGTATGGCATGTATTCTTACATTTATGGAGGGTAAAAATGAAAATTCCGCCTTACTGGGTAAAAAAAAGTCAGAAAATGAAAGATGCCCATGGCCAATCCCACAGCATAACGGCTTCGGGCTGGTCCTTTGTTTCTCCGGCAGAAGCGGCAAAGGAGGCCACAGCCAGGGCCGGACGCATCTTCAACCGCCTGATGGGCGGTGAAAGGCCGGATCATTACGAATACCATGATATGCCCGTCAAAGAAGAGATCCTTGGGGAAATATTTGATGGAGAAAAGCAGCTTGCTGTGATTACCCGCAACCGCTACGGTGCCGAAATCCTTAATTGTTCTCAGGTGCTTTTTGTGGATGTGGATTTTCCCAAAGCTGAATCTGCAGGTTTTATGGAATGGCTGCGCAGGCTTTTTTTCGGCAGAAGTATTGGTGAAAAAAAGGAAGCTCCTGCCGAGAAAGCCATTGCCTCCGTAAAAGAGTGGTCACGGCAGAATCCGGATTATGGCTTTCGCCTCTACAGAACAAAGGAAGGGCTGCGCCTCCTGTTTACGGGAAAACTCTTTGCCCCCGCCTCAGAGGAAACGGAGAGAATACTTAAAGGCCTGAATGCCGATCCCCTGTATCAGGTGCTGACCCGAAAGCAGGAGTGTTTCCGGGCAAGGCTGACCTCCAAGCCATGGAGATGCGGCTCTCCGAAACCTCCTTCGTCCTTTCCCTGGGAAGATGAAGCAAAGGAAAGGGAATACAGAAGCTGGCAGGAAATCTACCGGCAAAAGGATGAAGGATTCAGAATCTGCGATTTTATAGGAGATTTCGGGAAAAAAGAGGTCCTTTCTCAAGCGATAAAAATCATGGAAATCCATGACAGGGCCGTGCGTCTGACGGGTACGGCACCCCTTGCCTGAGCCTAAAGATAATGGATGCTGACCTCTTTCAGGTAATGTTCCGTAAGAAGGCCCTGAATTTTTTTGACGATGTTCCTTCGTATTTCCAGCCCTACTGGCATATTGGGATCCTGGTGGGCTTCGTTTATTTTCGTGCCCACCAGAAATACGATGCGGTCATGGTTGATGATCATATCAATGATACGGTCAGCCGCATTCTGCTTAGAATTGGAAGCAATGGTGCCCGTAACTATGTTGGTCCGCTGTTCCAGAATCTCCGCCACCCTGCCAAGGGTAATGATTCCTTCGGTCACCAGATCCGCACCTTCCATTTCCGAGACCGGCGGAATTACAGGATCCAGATTTTTCACATCAGTGCGACAGGGCTTGCCAAGCTGACGGGATATGATACCCGCCGTGGTGCCGCCTGCGATAATTCTCGATCCGCTGAAGGCGGTGAACTGCCTTACCATCTCACTGTCATGGTCCGGATTCATGGGGGGGCCTGTGACAATGAGCAGATCCCTTGGGCTGCGGATGTAGATGACACCGCAGGTGATGTCATCCTTTGCCTGATACTGATCATGGAAAAGCGCCTGCTGCACAATGGATCTGGCCAGTTCCCGTGCACTGACAGAAGGTGCAGTACGGACTTTTTCCAGTATGAAATCTTTCACCCTTTCTTCTCCCCAGCCAAAGGGAAAGCCCTTGCTTCCCATACCGGACTGGGTAACTCCGTCCGAAAAAAAGACCAGCCGGTCTCCGGGCAGGGCCTGATAGCTGGAATAAAACATGGTGGTATTGTGCGGAGGAGCGGCTTTTTTATTTTTTCTTTCAATGATGATGGCATTTTTTTCAGGGGTCATGGGCTGATTGTCCCGGATAAGAAGATAGCCCGGATTATCAAATTCCATCATCCTTACCTGCAGCCCCGGCTCTATATCCACTATGGTAAAGGTGGCATAGCTGATTTCCCGGAGCCTGCAGACCGGCAGGGTGTTCATGATGGTTCTGGCTGCCCGTTTGATGGGGATATTGGAAGCCACAAATTTCAGCGCCATGGTGGCCGTAAGGGTGGAAAGCACACCGGCTTTGACGCCGGAGCCAAGGCCATCGGAAAGGACAGTAATAACCCTGCCGTCGCTTTCATTTTTCTGGGATAAAAAGGTGTCTCCTCCGGCACCTTCCCTGTACTTGAAAATCTGATGGTGATCCACTTCAATAAAGCTTTCTGCCGCTGGCATATGGATCATAGGTCGCTGTCCTCGTCCCCTGAAAAGGATTCTATTACGGAGTTAAGTATGGCTTCCGTTTCAGCGGCATTTTCACCCAGAAGAAAGGCGATTTTCTGAACCACTTTAAGGTTTTTATTGATAACCCGCCTTGTTTCATCGATGACCCTGGATTTCTGAATCTGGGGTGCCGTCACATCCTGCAGTACACCGCAGGCACTTTCTCCCTTTTCTATGGAAAAGATGGTCAGATGAAAGATTTTTTTCCCTTCCCGAACCTCCCTGTTCACAAGATCCAGTCCGTTGAGATCAATCACATCCTTGAAATAACGGGCAAGGTCTGTGATTTTTTCAAGGCTGGCACCTTCCATGCCGGGACGGACTTCAAACATGGAAAGCACATCTTCTCCCATCATGTTGGCAAAGTATCTGTTACATTCAATGATTTTGAGCTGACTGTCACATATGACAACCCCTGCAGGTATGGCCCGGATAAGGCCGTTGGCTTTGTTCTGGGCCAGGGTTTTCATATAGGAAAGACACATGGTTTTTTCGGCACGGTTTTCCAGCATGGCTGCTGCAAAGGCTTTGCAGGTATCATAGCCGCAGCTTCCGCAGTTCAGGGCATCCTGAAGGGTGCGTTTGCCTATCTGTCGCAGGGCTGTCTGAATTTCTTCTTCGGAGTGCTCGACCGGGACAATTCTTTCCACAGGAAGGGTATCCTGCATGCAGGGCAATTTTTCGCTGAGGGTATTTCTGGCTTTACTGGCATAATCGAGAAGTCGGATTCTGCGAAAAATCCTCTGGGTATCGTCACAGATTCCGGGACCATTAATGCAGCCTCCGGGGCAGGAAAGAAGCTCCATGAAAATGGGTGCAGAAAACTCCGCCGGATTGAAGCCTTCAAGGGTTTTTCTTATTTCCTTGAGTCCTGTGATGCTCATCATATGAACATTCCGAATGGAGGCATATTTGCGGATGGATGCGATCATACCGCCTTCAATGGGATAAAGACTTCCCTTGGCTGCCTTCACAGGGATAAAGCTTTCTTTGGCTGCCTTATAATCAGCCGGACGAATGCCTTCGTCCTCAAGCCAGCGGCTCAAGTCCGTAAAGGAAATGGCTGCATCCAGCTCATCCCAGGTGTCGGCCTCCCTTTTTTTGGCAATGCAGGGTCCTATGAAAACAATGCCCGTTTCTTCTCCGTACTTTTCCTTCAGATACCTTGCATGGGCCAGCAGGGGAGAGGCACAGTCCGTAATGCTGGGGCTGAGTTCGGGCATGTAGTGCTTGATAAATTCCACAAGCACAGGACAGGCCGATGATAAAAAAAGTTTTTGCCTGTGAAGGGGCGGTTTTTCTCCTGCGGCTTCCTGGGACCGGAACTGCACCCGGTATCCGTAGAGACTCTCCCTATGATCCTTTGGGTCTGCTTCAGGATTGTCTTCTGCCATGGAAAGGTCACAGGCGATTTTGGCGGATACCAGATCAGCACCGATGGCGGTTTCAGAAACGCCGTAAAAACCCAGTGCTTTTATAGCCGAAATGAGCTGCCCCGGTTCAATGTCCGGATATACAGCGGCAAAGGAAGGAGCCAGAGATGCAATGACCTTTGGTTTCAGTTTCAGGATCTGCCGGGCCTGGGGCAGATCATCCCGCACTTTTTTTGCCTGGGCGGGGCAGGCCACAACACAGTGGCCGCAAAGTACGCACTGCTCCGGGATGATAATTGCGTGGCCCTTTTCCACAAGGATGGCTTTGACTGGGCATTCCCGGATACACTTATAGCAGTCCTGACAGCGGGTTTTTTCCGTATAAATGGGGCTTTTTATTCGGGGCATAGGTATTACCGCCTGATTTTATGGGCCAAAAGATCATGGATCATTCCCGGCTGAACTCCCTGGATCAGTTCGCCGTCTATTGTGATATTAGGGCCGTTTTTGCAGTGCTGCTCACAGAGGCAGCCCTGCATGCTGATGGATTCTGTGAGATCATTTTCCCGGATAAAGGCTTCAATGGCCGCTGCATTCAGATTGTTTCCCTTGGAAAAGCAGGAACTTCCCATGCAGAGGGTGAGGGTTTGAACAGGTTTCACAGGATTGTCCATTGGTAAATGCATGTCCTTTCGGTGTGCAGGGGCACAAGACCCCTGCCTGAAAAACTATACCCTTTTTTCCCCTGACGGATAGGCATTTAAGGGCCATGGTTTCGGGCCGTCCCATGGCTCAAGGGGCAGTTCTTTTTCAAGGGTATCGGCCACAAAGCCCAGCTCCAGCTCTTCCAGTTTTCTGCGGGTGGGAATACCCGTTACCAGATCCTGACCGGAAGCCTCATAATAGGCAGTGAGCATAGCTTCGTGCTTTTCCTGCTCCTTTGCAGCCTCCTCCGTTCCCAAAAGATCTTTGTGCAATACCAGCCTGTCATCCTGCCTGCGGGTTCCGCACCGTATGTTAAAGGCTTTTTCCAGAAGATAGACCCGGTCTGCCGTTGCGCTCAGACGTTCTTCCGTATAGGGAACACCTGTGGCGGCGGTCATGAGACGGGCCAGCCCTTCCATGAGGGGGTACTGGTTCACAAGGGGGACAGCACAGCTCCAGGAGTTGACAGCGCCCTTGCAACGGCCAATGCAGTCCGCAAGGGTACAGGCCCTTTCGGAGACGATGAGGGCGGATACGGGGTTGTCAGCCATGTCTGCGGGAAGACGGCCTTCGCTTTTCAGTTTAGAAAAAAGATCGCCGTCATTTTCTCCATAGGCCCAGCTCCGCCCCCTGAGATGATCGGCACCTCGGGTGCTGGTGGCGTGAGCCAGAGCAAACATGCCAGATTTATAAGGGCCTCTGGAAAGGCCTTTGACGTGGTAACAGACATCCATGGCCCTTTTTCCCAGAATCTTTGCCCCAAGGTAAAGACCTTCTGCCACAATGTTGCCGAAACCCTGCCGCAGGGCTGTTCTGTGCAGCAGCTTCACCTGATCGTCGGCGTTTTCCCATGAGAGATCCAGACCACCAGTATCTTCAATGGTGATGTCTCCCATATTGAATAGATCCTTGACCATGGCCATGGTGTTACCTGCCGCAATTATATCCATACCATAGCGGTCGCAGAGGTTTTCCATTTCCATAATCACCACAGGGTCTGTTATGCCGCAGTTGGTGCCGAGGCAGAAAACGCATTCATATTCCATGGCTTCGCCCTGCTCTCCGGCTCGGCGGCCTTTGGGAATTTCAAAGCGGTTTTTGCACTGCACCGTGCAGTTTCTGCAGCCCGTGCGACGGACCTCGTATTCCTTGAAGGCTTCGGGCTGAATGGCCGCAGGAATCTTGCTTCTGTCCCAGAAGTCCTCGTAATTGCGGTAGCCAGGAAACCAGTTGAGGATGCCGTGGTGGGAACCTATGCAGGAGGCAACGCCCTTTTGAAAGGGATCTGTTTTAAAGAAATTTCTGTCTTCCTTCGCAAGGGCTTTAAAGGTTTCAGGATCGGCCAGTTTCACCTTTCTGTTTCCCCGGACCACGATGCCCTTGAGATTTTTGGAACCCATGACAGCCCCGGCACCTCTGGCGGCGGATGCATATTTGTCCACAATTACAGAGGCAAAACGCACAAGGCATTCTCCAGCCTGACCGATGCAGGCAACACTGATATCCCTGTCGTGGGTATTGCGCATGGCTTCGGTGAACTCCCATGTGTCCGTACCCCAGTGTTCCGGGCAGGGAATGAGGGAAACCTCATCTTCATGTATATAAAGATAGGAGGGCCTTTCACACCGGCCTGTGATATTGATCTGATCCCATCCGGCAAGTTTCATGACATGGGCCAGCCTTTCTCCCGCATTACCGTCCCCCAGAATACCGCTATAGGGAGAGAGGGTGCTGACCTCTACACGGCTGGTGAGTCCAAGAACCGTACCGGAAAGGGGGCCGGGAGCAAAGCAGATGACATTTTCCGGGCCAAGGGGGTCTGTGCCGGGAGGGATGCGGTCAAAAAGGACCTTGTCGTTCAAGCCCCGACCACCTATGAAGAGTTGGGCATCTAAAGGATTCAGTGCCGCCGGTTCAAGGGTTCCACGACTTAAGTCTACGTTCAGTATGCGGCCACACCAGCCTTTCATGATTTTTTCCTTTTTTATGGGTCGCTAAGGGGAAGGCTGCCTGAGGGTTCTTTCTGTCATTTTTCCTCAACAGCTTGAAAATTATTGCACAAGGTATATGACCATTCAAGTATGAAGAATAAAATCAGGTTCTGGATGAACCTGATGGCAGTCAGTCCGGGACTTTTTTTGCCATGGACACAGATGCGCTGGACATGATTGTACGGGTATTACAGAAAAAAGGTTGAGGGTAAATGAAATCAGGCAGTGTTTCGAGAATGTTCTGGCGCTACACCATCCCTTCTGTTTCGGCCCTGCTTATCAGTGCCACATATCTGATAGTGGATGGTATTTTCATCGGTCATGCCATGGGGGGCGAAGGGCTGGCAGCCATCAATATGTCCTGGCCCTGGATAGGGATACTGCTGGCCATTGGTATGATGATTGGCATCGGTACAGGCGTGCAGTGCGGTATTGCCCAGGGTGAGGGTGATCTTCTGAAGGCTTCCCGCATTCTGGGGCAGGGGATCTGGGCGCTGGTGCTGCTGGGCCTGGCTTCTGGTCTTATGCTGGTAAATTTTTCAACCTTTTTTCTCGTCCTGCAGGGGGCAGAAGACAGTGTCGCATCTTTTGGCCGGGATTATCTGCGGGTGATGGGTTTTGCTGCTCCTGTTGTTCTGGCCAGTATAGCCATTCCTTTCTGGGTCAGGAATCTGGGGGCTCCGGGGTTTGCAACCCTTTGCATGGGGACTGGAGCTGTGGCCAATATGCTGCTGGATTATCTTTTCATCATGCACCTTGGGTGGGAACTTAAGGGGGCTGCCGTGGCAACAGTGCTGGCTGAAAGCTTAAGTATTGCCATGGGCCTTTTTTTCATATTCAGTACCAGATCCCGGGTACCACTGAAGCAGGGATTTTTAAAGCCAAGGCCAATTATAATGGCAAGGGTTCTGGCAACGGGTCTTTCCAGTATGCTGATGTATGTCTACATAAGTTTTGTGGTACTGCTGCATAACATGCTTTTCATGACATACGGCGGCACCCTGCAGGTGGCAGCCTTTACCATAGTAGGCTATGTGCTCACACTTTACTATATGTTTGCCGAAGGTGTTGCCGGTGGCATGCAGCCTCTGGTCAGTTTTTATAAAGGTTCAGAAAAATCCACAAACATCCGTCAGGTTGTAAGACTTGCCATGACTGTGGCACTGGGGGTCGGTATTATCATGACCTGTACGGTGATGCTGGTGCCGGGCCTTGCAGTATGGTTTTTTGTGTCCGGAGATCCTGAGCTTTCCGCCGCAGCTTCCCTTGGGATGCGCCTGCATCTTTTTGCCCTTTTTCTGGATGGCTTCATTGTTCTGACCGCCAGTTTTTTCCAGTCCATGGGTATGGCAAAAAAAGCCACCATGACAACCCTTGGTAATATGTTCATACAGCTGCCTTTTTTATTTATGCTTCCAAAGATCATAGGTCTTCAGGGGGTGTGGATGGCTCTGCCCCTGTCCAATGTGCTTTTTGCCTCCATTATTTTCTTTTTGTTTTTTCGTGAGATGAAAAAGCTGAAAATACGGGGATGACGGTTGTGTGATTTACCTTTGATTTAAATTTTGCCAGAAGTGCTGGAGGCAGGAGGTCCAGATTATGAAGGGCTGTTTTTATTTAGGTCGTTAAGGTCATTAAGGAAAAAATAATAAAAACCCCGATGTCCTTAACGGATGCCGGGGTTTTTTTGTTTATGCAGGTAAAAACAGAGGATATTTAAATCAAAATAAGCAGAAGTCACTGCTTTGAAAAAACCAGCCTTTCCTTGGAAAAATTTAAAAGGGGCAATCCCTGTCCGGATTTTCATCTTTATAGCCTTCGGGATAAAGGTCATCATCGTCAAGATCATTTCCTTCATAACTATAGCCATAAAATTCCGCATCACTTGCCATTTCAAAAAAGGAAGCCAGAGATTTACTCAGGTTTTTGACGATGCGGCTGTAGGTTTCTTTTTTCTGGAGATCCTTGGTTTTTCCCATGGCCTGCAATGCATCGGTCAGTTCTTTTCCTAAGCCGCTAACGATTTTTTCCGGATTCATGGGTGCTCCTTTCAGTTTTTTTCCGGGTAGATATCTATGTTACCTGTCATTCAAAACAGGATTTTTTTACACCATTCATGGTGCAGCTTTACCTGTTGCCTTACCCCATCCCGCATCCGATCACAAATCCCTGCTGACGGGTTTTTCTGCAGGCTAAGCTTATGCTATGATAAACAAAGAGAAAAGATCTGCTGCGGAATAAACCCGGTTAGATTTTTTTATGCAGTAGTCTACCCTGAAAACAGGGGAAAAGGAGGAGGCTTTGATAGACAGACTTATTATGCTCAGACAGCAGCTCAGGTCAAAACAGCCGAAACAATGCCGCAGATGCGGACTTTCTTATGAAGATTCAAAAATGAATTGTCCCCATTGTTCAGGTCTTTCGGAAAGGGAGCTTGAGGAACTGGTCCGGAGAAAAAAAGCCATGATAAGGGGCAATGTGCTTCATATGCTTTTTGTTTTTGCCGCACTGGCTGTTTTTTTCATCCTTTTTTTCTGGCTTCTGGGGTAGGCGAATGCCATGAAAGGAAAGACCTACGAGATGCAGCGGCTTTTTGTGGCTCTGGATTTTTCCGGGGAAGAAAGGCTCAGGGTGTATGAGGCAGCGGAGAGAATCCGGGTGAAAGGTGCTTTTCTGCCCCCTATGCCGGATCTTGGAAAAATTTTTACCATGAATCTCCTGGGAGTGAACCTTTACAGGTCTGAACTCAGACCAGAGGGGCCTGTATACAGCCTTCTGGTCCGGTCTGATTTTATGGAGACCGGGGGTTTTTAATCTCGGTTTTCTGGCAATTATACCAATCTGTAAAAGCTTGACTTTCTGAAAGATCAAATTTAAAATTTTAAATTGATGCACTCGCAAAAAGTCTCAAGCCATATTTTGTGAGGAAAAGTTGAAAAGATTGTTCCGGGACAAAAATATCCTTACAAATTGATGAATCGAGTCTGGTAGATGTAAAATGCGCTCTTTGACAACCTTATGAAGGGCAAATTTAAGGGTGTTTGCCCCCTCACCTCGCCTTTTTACCCTTTTGAGGCGATTTCTGAACGCAGTTGCCCTCAGGATGTTTAATCCTGTCACTTTGAGTACCGCTGCAACCCTGACCCTTGTCATTCCCCTGATCCGCAGATGTTTTATTCCAGTCATGCGGTCAAGGTCGGACATGGTTGCCTCGACGCCGGAACGGAATCGGTAGCYRTCTCGAAAAC